>NZ_JBKFEY010000030.1:0-28922 GCF_046507575.1 Pontitalea aquivivens
CCTCTCGACTTCGATATTGGCCCGGTAAAGGAGCGCCCAATCAGTGACGGAAAGTCCTGCGCGACGCAGCGCACCATGCCCGGCATACCGTAGAGCTGTGGTCTCGATCGCATGGAGGATTTCTGGAGTGGCGCGGGCGGCAGATCGAGCCGGGATCGCTGTCTCGCTCGTTGCGTCAGAAACGCGGGCTTCTGCGAAGAGAAAAAGGCGCCCGTTTGCCTCTTGAGAAGAGGAAATCAATTGGCCGTCTGGGCCAACCGAAAAGATGAAACCGTCGGCCAGGGCCGGGGGCGCGGAACAAACGCCTGTACCCAAAGCAACGACGAGCGCAGTCGCGCGGTCAGCTGCCTTTGACCGGAGGCGCGGCGTGGCGTTCGCGGCCACCTTCTTCAAGTGGGATGCTAGCGGTCGTACAGCCCATGTCGGCCAGGAAGCTGACAAGACCAACGATGGTTTTGAAGTCGCGGAACTTGAGGACGCTTCGGCTGGTGACGAGCATTTTATCGTCACGCCCATCAGTGGCGACGGCGCGGATGACCCACGAGCCGTACCAGCTGTTATGGCGCCTCGAAGCTCTCTCCTTGCAGACCACCTCAATGAGGTAGCCCTCGGCGAGCAAGCCGCGCAGTCCGTCTTCTGTAACCACATTCGGGGCTTCTTCTATCATGGCCTTCCCTTGGGTCCTTGTTCTGCCTGGGTGCAGTATCAGGCCCACGGGGTCGCAACACCGTGAGCGATACAAAACAACATTAATGATAGCAAGACAATAATAACGTGTTGACGAAGTTCGCCTTGCTCCGATAACGGTGATAGCCGACAGAATGATAATCTTAAAGGCGGCAAAGGAGTTTTGCCCTGCGCTTGTTTTGTGCGCGCAACGCGCCGTTCCTGTTTGCGCTCCTGCTTGGAAGCATACCGGCCACGGCAGCTGCGGATTGCGTACCTCCCGAACGACCGTTCTTGCCTCAGTCGCAAGAAGACATGCGTGCCTACGCCGATCTGCTGCGTTCTGATTTCGAGGGCTACATTGCCGACATTCAGGAATACTTCCGCTGTCTTGATGCCGAGCGCCAACGCGCGTTTCAGGAGGCGCGCGAGGTCAGTGAAGACTATGGAAGACTGGTCGAGCTATTGGACTGAGCAAACGCATGGGCTTAACCGCCGTCGAGATCCTCGTAGTAGACGAGCGCGGGCATGTTGCGGCGCTGATGCACGATGCGCAGGATGACGGCCGCGCCATCCGCCGCATCGAGCCGCTTGTAGAAGATCACGTGACGCTGGCAATTGACGGACCGCATCCCCGGGACAAAGAGACTCCTGTCCCGGCCCGCGTCGGGATCCCCAGTGATCCGCTCGAAGGCGGTGACCAACTGGCGGTAATAGACGAGCCATTGGTCCCTGCCCCAGGTCTCGACGGTGTAGGTGCGTATCTCCTCAAGGTCGGACTTGGCCTGACCGGAAAGCCGAATAGTCATGCGGGTCAGCGATCAAACGCATCCGGTTCGAAGGCTTGGGCATCGAACTCGGCGAAATCCCCATCTTCAGCCAAGGTGGCTGCCATCTCGAGATCGGCCTTTAGGGCGTAGAACTGCCGCGCGCCGTCCTTCTCCATCAGCATCCTCACGCCGGCGCGCACGACTTCGCTCAGATTGGCGTAAGCGCCGGACTCGATCTGCGCCTGCACATATTTCTGCATCGGTTCGGTCAGGTGGACGTTTGGCATCAGACTCTCCTATCCATGCTCAATCGTATCAGATACTGACATAAATCTTCAAGGTCATGTTCGGTCCCAACATAGGCTCGTTGCTCCACCCCGTCCTTCTGCGCCCGGATTCCCGCCGGGGAACCAGGCGAGACAGTTTTCCGTTCTGCCATTCCCGAGACCATGAGCGCTGCGACTCGCCGTGTGACGGGCTCATGCGGCCTGTTCTTCCATGACCGCTTTCGTGGCCGCATTGAAATGCCATATTTGTATTTGGTTACAGATATTTGAGTGAAAGTTAACATGAAAGAGGTCCGCAATTTTGGCCACTTTCAAGACGCCGAAGCAGCCAGAACCGACGTCAGTTCTTGGAAGCCATCAAGCTAGACAAGCGAACAATCGCACGCAACCATCAATCAAATCTCCTTGCTATCATTAATGTTGTTTCGTATCGCTGCACCATTATAGATGGAGTCGGCATCATGAAGCACGTGATCCACGGCGTGGCAACAGCCACGGCAATAAGCATATCCGGACTAATGGCCTCGTCAGCTCCGGCTCAGGCCTATCAGGTGGATTGTGCGATCCTCCTCTGCCTTGCGGGCGGTTGGCCTGCCTCTGCGCCCTGCGCGCATGCCAGAGCGGTCTTCATTCGGCGGATCACGCCATGGCCGATCGAGCCGCCCTTACAAATCTGGCGGTGCCCAATGGGTGTGTCGTTCAAAGACCCCAGTCCAATGTCGCCTATGGAACGCCTTTATGACATCACGTTCCGCGATCCGCCCGAACCGCAGGAATCGACTCCTATGCCCCTTGTCCGCGTCCAAGCGGATGAACAAGCCGACATCGACATCTCGGGCGACGCCTTTGATTTCGTGCGCAGCATACGGGTCTATCACATCCAGTATCGCCAGCACGAAAACCGAGATGGCGACTGCAATCGCAGCGACTCGACGCGATTGGGGTCCTACGGCGTGCAGGGCGACTACCGATGGACAAGATCCACCGTGGGCCAGGTGCCAGCCGCATCTGGCCTGAGCATCCCGAATGGATGTGGCAGCTACTTTTACCGTTCCGTCTTCGTCGACTGGCGTGATCACGCCGGGAACTATGGTTCTGAAGAAGTTCGCTACTGACAAAATCTGCGCGCGGTTTTTACCGCGCGCGTCCTGACAACCCCGCACGGAAGGCTGTGCAAAACCCCCGAAAAGGAGACGACGCCAGACCGTGAAGCCTGACGCCGTGCTAGAAAACTCCGTGAACAAGAGTTTCCTAGCGCACCGCTAAAACACCTGCAACCAGCAAAGTTGTTTTGCTGGCAAGAATGTTGTTGTCTCACGACATGGCGTCGGATCTCCAAGGAGACCTCGACCATGGAACCTACGACCGGCCTGATCCTGCGACGGATCACGCAGACAAATCTCTCTGTTGCAGCGCACAAGCTTGCCACCCTCATCCTCGATGCCATCGCCTGGAAGGATGGCTACAACGGTTTGTCGCGCGGAACGGCAGCCTTCACCCTCTCGGCCCTGGCGGAGAAGATGGGTGTCTCACGGCAGTATCTTGCGGTTCTTCTGAGCGAACTTGAGGCTTCGGAGTTGCAGCTCGAGCGGGCGAAGCCGAATGGCAAGTTCGCGCCCTGGATCTTTCGGTTTTCCGCTTTCGACGAGGAGAGTGAAACCCATGATCTCGTGTCAGGTGAAGGCGACACATCACTATCTAGAGATAATAAAAACAAAACTATCTTCTCAGGGCTGATCGATATCACCACGAGTTCGAACGTTTTTCAGACAAGTTGGGCGGAGCTCATCAAAGCAGCGAAGGCCACGTTGCCCTGCTGGAACATCGACACCCAGGTCATCTGGGATCGCTTCCTTGCCTTCAACCGGTCCCGAGGCAACGGCAGGGTGCCGGCCGGCTTCCTGCTTGGCTTCATGCGCCGATGGCGAAATTCGTGGGGAACTCCAACTCGTCCCGCGGTCAAGCCGCCCGCGAGACCAATAACGGATCCCAAAGAGCGCGAATTGCTGAGACAGATGCAAGCCGCACCAACTGCGAACCGCCAGTTCCACGCGTCCGACTTGTGTCGCTTGATCGGACACGCTGCCTACGAAGCGCGGGTACTCGATGTGATCCGCAAGTTTGGGTGCCAGAGGTTTTCAGCAACCTTGGCGGTGCACGGACGAGCGGTGCTGGAAGGGGAGATATCCCGGTAGCTTCGCTTGCTCGGACTTGGAGTCCATGAAAGCCCCGCTACAGATGTCAAGTTCCGATAGTGAAGTTTATGTTAAATTTCGAAGAATTCAGCGCGTAGGGACTTATTATGCAGCCTAAAGTCGACATCAAACTGCATCGGATTGTTTCATCCGAGCAGACAAATGTTGCTGACTACATTTAGATCGTTCCGTTCCTCCATTAATCGTGAAGCATCTGATGTGATGTCAATTTCCAGGCCAGAGTCCTTTTCTTGCAGAATCGCTGGCTACCCGTCACGCGCCCACGCAATTGCGGACTCGGTATCGCTGGATTCGAACCACTGCATCTCGGAGCCCGTCAATAGGTTGACCACCCGTGCGCCCCATTCCATCCATCTGCGTTCTCCGACAACCGCTATGCGACCGAAATCGTTCGCGTGGGCGGTGTCGACCTTCAGATCTTCTAGCATCGCCGAAGGCTCTTCGTAGCCCTCGAAACTTGTAAGGTCGAGAACCAGACCCGGATTATCGGTTGTTCCAAGACGCTCATGAAGCAGCGCGTGCATTTACTTGAATTCTGTCTCCGTCAACTTGCCTTCGCAGACGAGCCCGATGACATCATCACGCTCGGTCAGCGTTTCCTTGAACATTGGTCTTCTCCTTTTCACTTGCGTTGCCGTGACCGTAGAGATCGGCGTTCTGATGAGCGCGATCCTCGTGCTCGAATTCGAGGCTGGAATGGCTGATGCCGAATTCTTCCTTCAGCCGCTCCTTGATCGCGCTCTTGATCTCTTCGATCTTCGACCATCCCTCGGCTGCCACGACGACATGACAGTCGAGCGCAGCCTCGTGCTCTTGCATTTGCCAGAGATGGACGTGGTGGACGTCGGCGACGCCTTCGACTTTCCGCATCGCTTCGACGACGGCCTCGTTGTCGATGTCCGGCGGGCTCCCGAGCATCAGGGTTCGGATTGGGCCGCCTATTTCAGTGAAAGACAGATACAGGATGTAGGTCGCGATGCCGATGGTGATGGCAGGATCGACCCAACGCATGTCGTAAAGGATGATCAGCGACCCAGCGACGATAACCGCGACCGAAGCAAGCGCATCCGAAAGGTTGTGGAGAAAAAGCGCACGGATGTTCACGCTCCCCTTCTGCATCGAATAGGTCAGCATTGCGGTCAGCGTGTCGACCACAAGCGCGATTCCACCGAGAATGACGACGGTCCACCCCATGACTTCGGGTGGATCAATCATGCGCATGCCACCTTCGTAGATCAGATAGAAGCCGATCACGATGAGGGTGGTGTAGTTGATCAGGGCCGCGACGATTTCGACCCGGCCATAGCCGAAGGTCATGCGCTCATCGGCCGGGCGGCGCGCGATCTTGCGTGCGGCAAAGGCAATGACAAGCGAGGCCATATCGGAAAAGTTGTGCAGCGCATCGGCGATCAGTGCCAGGCTGCCCGACAATATGCCCCCGACGATTTGCGCAACGGTAAGAAGCCCGTTCGCCCAGATCGCGATGGCAACCCGCCGATCGCCAGAATCCGGATCGATATGCGCGTGCCCGTGGTCATGTGGCATTGGCAGGCTCCTCATGCGCGTGTGTCGCGCGTCGGTCAGTCTTGAGGCGGTCGCTGCGGAAACCACGAACGCGCGCATTCATCCAGTGGCGTATGATATGACGGTAAAGGGCACCACGCAGCCATCCAAAGGATTGCTCATGGGAAAAATAGAAGGCGTCCGGCGTATCAAACACGCCGAAATCCTGCACGATGCCGGTTTTCTGAATGTAGGTATCTTCTCCGTTCCAGGCGACGGGAGGCGCGCCAAGGCAATCCGTGCCCGCGCCATAACCGCAGAGACTTTCTGTGTCCGAGAATGACGTTTGCAGGACATCGAGGAAAGCGTCATCCAGGATGAAGCCTTCAAGGTTGATCCAGGCACCTTGAAATTCGATCTCGACCCATGAGTGGAGAATTTCCTGCGGAGCAAGCGGATACACCAGCTCAGGGACAACACCGCGCTGCAAGCCTTTGTGGATCGTAAACCCATGCAACCGGCAACGAATGCCGACACCACGCAGCAGCGCCATCAAGAGCGTGCTTTTGGTATTGCACTGCCCATAGCCGTCGGAAAGCACTTCGGATGCGGGGATGTCGTCAGCTCGATTGTATCCGAACGCGATTTCATTCCGAACGAAATCATAGGCAGCTCCGATCCGATCGTATTCGGATAAGCCGCGCCAGCTGCGGTTCTCAATTAGACGCGCAAGAGGCGCGGCATCAAAATCCAGTAGTTTGGTGGGTACAAGTAGGGGGTCGATCATCTGCAACGGGTCGCTCCTCGAATCGTCTTGGAACAAGACTAATTGCTATAGTCACTATAGCTTCAATCCTTTCTTTCAGAAAGAATCTCCCGCAACTATTTGTCCGTGTGAACCGCTTTGTGGTGTTCGCCGTGTGCGTCGCGCAGGATGTCGATACCGCCCCAGGCCGCGATCCCGGCGACGATCACACCGACGACAAGGTCCGGCCAGTTGGTTCCTAGCCAAGCGACGAGGCCACCGGCCACGACGATCCCGAGGTTCGCGGCGAAATCGTTGTAACTGAAGGTGTTGGCCGCGCGGATATTGACGTTTGGATTTTTGAGCTTAGCGAGCAGCCAAACGCAGACTGCGTTGATAGCCGCCGCGATCAGGGCCATTGCAATCATGATCGTCCCGAGCGGATCTGACCCACCGATGTAGCGGCGCCACGCATCGTAGAGGATGCCTGCAGCGAACAGGATCAGCAGCCCGCCGGAAACGTTCGCCGCCCCGCGTTTCCATTTGGCGGATCGGGACAAAGCGAAAAGGCTGATCGCGTAGACGAAGCTGTCGGAGAGGTTATCGAGCCCGTTGGCGATCAGGGCACTTGAGTCGCCGAAGGCGCCTGTTGCGAAAAAAGCCACGGCCAAACCGATATTGAGCGCCAGAACGATCCAAAGCGTCCGTCTCTCCATTGAATCTTGTCTAGCGGCCATTTTGTGGTTCCAGCTTGTGTTGTACGACACATTAACTTCTGCGGCAGATCTGCGTTCCAGCCGGAATGTTGGCTGAATTCCTTCAGGCCCCGATTTCCTCGTGTTCGGTCAAGCATTCCGAATGGTCCCGCAACACCTCAAGCACCTTGCAATCTCCCGTCCGCCCGCCGCTGCATTCGTGAACCATGCGTTTCAGTTCCGTGCGCAGCGCCTTCAGGCGGGCCATGCGCTGCTCCACCTGTTTGAGCTGGCGACGCGCGATGGCATCAGCCTCATCACAGGGCCGGTTGGGATGGTCGCTGAGGTCGAGCAGCTCGCGGATCGCATCGAGCGAGAAACCGAGTTGTCGCGAATGGCGGATGAAGGACAGCCGGTCGAGCTGTGCATTGTCGTAGCGCCTCTGCCCGCCTTCGGTCCTGCCAGGTTCGGGCATGAGCCCAATCTGTTCGTAGTACCGGATGGTCTGCACCTTCGTGCCAGTCTTCTTTGACAGAGTACCGATCGTGAGCATTTTCGCCTCCATGAAAAAGATACAGTTTGTGTAGGTTTTGCCGTCGGAATAAACAAGTGTCGGTTTCACAGACGCGTGAGTTCAAGCTATACCATGATTTCGTGCTTGAACCTCTAGCGGCTAGAGGATGTATCCGCACTTGCAATAAGAATCAAAAACAGGCGAACAGGATTGTCCCTTACATCGGCACAGAAGTTTCTTTGGGTTTTGGCAGGCGTGGCAGCGCTTGCCTTCGTATGGCTCTTGCTATGGTCCGATTATCGTGCCGATAGCGCCCGAACTGACGCCGAGCCGCCTTTTTTCGCTGAGTTCGAACTGACGGACCACCAGGGTATGGTTCAAACCGAGGAGGACTTTGCGGGGCGCTGGATGCTGGTTTTTTTCGGCTTTACCAACTGCCCCGACGTCTGCCCGACGACCCTATCTGAGGTCGCGGCGGTGATGGACGGTCTGGGCGACGATGCCGCCAAGGTCCAGCCGATTTTCATCACCATCGACCCCGAACGGGACACGCCCGCCGCACTCGCCGAATACGTCCCGCTGTTCGATGCGGGCATCATCGGTCTGACCGGCACGCCGGAACAGATCGCCGCCACATCCGAGACGTTTCCGATCTTCTTTGAACGCGTCGAAGAGGCTGCGGCGCCGGATGGTTACACGATGGGCCACACGTCGCATTTGTTCCTCTTCGATCCCGACGCGGGCTTCGCCGACTCGTGGCCCTACGGCACCTCCGCCGAAGAGATACTCGCCGATCTGGAAGAGAGGTTCTGACCGACATGAACCGTATGTCCGGAGAAACAGCCCTCGGGCTGGCGTGGATCATCGCGCTCGTCGCCTCGCTTGCCGTGCTTTTTGTCGGCGAGGTGCTGGGGCAGACGCCCTGTGTGCTGTGCTGGTTCCAGCGCGCCTTCATGTTCCCCTTGGCCATTGTCCTCGGGCTCGGCCTTTGGTGGCGGGACGGCCGCGTGGGGCGCTACGGCATCGCATTGGCGCTTGGCGGCGGCGCAATCGCCCTCTGGCACATGGGGCTGTACGTCGGTCTTGTTCCCGAACGCGTCCAGCCCTGCACGGCCACCGGCCCCTCTTGCACCGATGACAACCAACTGGTCTTCGGCATCCCTATCCCGCTGATGGCGCTCGCCGCCTTCGCGCTGATCGGGGCGCTGTCGGCCCTTTCATTGAAGGACACACGAACATGAATCGACGCGGCCTGATCCTGTCCGTTCTTGCCCTCGGCGCCGCCGGTTTCGGCGGAGCCACCTGGTTTGCAATCCGCCCCGGCCCAGTGGCCGAAGCGGAGCCCGTTGCTCCGGAACTTGCGGAGGCGATGATCCGCCCCTACTCGCCCATCCTCGGGCCTGCGGATGCGCCCGTCACGATCGTCGAATTCTTCGATCCGGCCTGCGAGGCCTGTCGCGCCTTTCATCCCATCGTGAAGGACATCATGGCCGAGCATGGGGAAGCTGTCCGCGTCGTGATCCGCTACACGCCCTTCCACGGCGCGGCATCCGAGGAAGCCATCCGCGTGCTCGAAGCGGCGCGCATGCAGGACGTTTACGTGCCGGTGCTCGAGGCCGTTCTGCGGGAACAGCCGAGATGGGCGTCGCACGGTGCCCCGGCGCCTGGCCTGATCCTTCAGATCGCCGCCACGGCCGGACTCGATGCCGAAGCCGCGCGCACGCAAATGCTGGCACCCGGTGTCGTGGCGATCCTTAACCAGGATCGTGCTGACGTCGAGGCCGTGGGAATTCGCCAGACGCCCACATTCTTTGTGAACGGCAAGCCGCTCGATCCATTCGGGGAGGCAGAGTTGCGTCGTCTGGTGGCCGCCGAAGTCGCTGCCGCGCAAAGCTGAATGGAAAGGGCAGGATCAGAACGATGAAAAAGTATATTTTGACTGGCACACTGGCCGCGCTTTTGACCCTTGGAGGGCTCTCGGTGCCCGCGCTGGCCGGACCCGAGGATGTTGTCGTCGAGAACGCGTGGTCCCGCGCCTCCATCGGGATGAACCGTCCCGGGGCCGCTTACATGACGATCCGCAACACTGGCGACGAGCCGGTGACGCTGATCGGCCTTACAACACCGCTCGCGATGATGCCCGAAATCCACGAGACGAAGACCAATGCCGAAGGTGTGAGCTCCATGAGCCCGGCGGGGGAGATCGCGATCGCCCCGGGCGAGAGCGTCGCGCTCGAACCGGGGGGCCTGCACGCAATGCTGATGCGGCTACAAGAACCGATGACGGAAGGGGACACCTTTCCGCTGACCCTGCTTTTCGACGACGGAGGCGAAGTGACGGTCAAGGTGCCGATCCTCGGAATCGCCGCGCGGGGGCCAGAGGACTGATGCGGCGACGGGCGGTCCTGGGGTACGGCGCGGCTGGTGTCGGGGCGGTCGCCCTGATGCTCTTCGTCGGTTGGTGGCAGGTCGATGGACCCGGTGGACCCGAACCTGTCGGGCAGCGGCCTGTGGCCCTGACCGAGATGGATTTCCGTCTGACGGATCATGAGGGCAACGCGGTCGGGCCGGAAACCCTGATCGGTCGCCCGACGATGGCGTTCTTCGGCTTCACCTACTGTCCCGATGTCTGCCCGACCACGCTTTCTGACATTTCGGGATGGCTCGACGATCTGGGAGACGAGGCCGACGAGATGAACGTGGTTTTCATCACGGTCGATCCCGAGCGCGACACTGTCGAAACGATGGCCGAATATGTCGGCTACTTCCATCCGGCGATCCGCGGCTGGACGGGACCGGAAGAGCAGATAGCGCGCGTCGCGGACGGCTTCCGCGCCACCTACGAGCGAGTACCGGCGGAGAGCGGCGATTACACGATGAACCACACCGCGAGCGTCTTCCTGTTCGCAGCCTCTGGGCGATTCGTCACCATGATCGACTATCACGAGCCCAAAGAATTCGCGGTGCCGAAGATCCGCCGCGCGCTGGAAGAAGAAATGGAGGGGGCGACATGAGGCTCAGAACTTTGGCGGCTTGTGTCGCAATTGCGGGGACGGTTTCGGGAGCGGCTATCGCCATCTCTGATTCCATGTCGAAAGAACCCGTGCCGCCGGAACTTGCCCAGGCAGGTAGCTGGATGCCCCAAGGTCCTGAAGCCCCCCAGAACGTTGACATCCCCGTGACGCTGCCCGCGGCGGCATGGGCAGACGATGCACCCGACCTCAGCCCGCTGCCCCTTCTGCAGGCCGCGTTTGCCGACAGGCCGGTGCAAGCGATCGAGCCACCCCTGTCGACGTGGTCGCGCGACATTGCTCCGGGCGAAACGCTCGATTTCTTGCTGTCAGAGGCCGGTCTTGCGGCACCTGACAGAGCCGAAGTTGCCCTCGCGCTTGGTGCGGAATACGATCTGCGACGGCTGCGGCCGGGGCACTCGGTCACTGTCGCTTCGACCGTGGACGGCAGCCCCCGCACCGTCTCACTCGCCGTCGAGGACGGGGTTCGGATCGAGGTGGTTTTCGGCGAGCAGATGTCCACGCAGGTCGTGGCTCCGGATCCGGAAATCGTAACCCTTGCCGGCGAAGCCATGATCGACAGCTCGATCTTCGCGGCACTCGACGAAGCCGGCATACCCGCCCGTTTTTCCGTGGACCTTGCGCAGATGCTGGGTGGGACCGTGGATTTCCGCCGCGAGATGGCCGGTGGCGAAACACTAAGGCTTCTCTGGCGTGAGGCGCGGGTCGGAGAGGACAGGATCGGACAGCCCGAACTCGCCTTCGCCGCACTGGAGATCGGCGGTTCGCTTTACGAGATCGTATGGCCGGACGACGGCAGCGGTCAGGCGACGATCTACGTCGATGGCGAGGTGCTGCGCGTCTTCGCACAGCCGGTAGAGGGTGCGCGCCTCAGCTCGGTGTTCGGACGCCGCACGCATCCGGTCTTTGGCAACGTCCGGATGCACACCGGCGTCGATTTTGCAGCGGCACGTGGGACACCGGTTCAAGCGACGGCACCGGGGCGGGTCAATTTCATCGGCTGGCGCGGCGGATATGGTCGCGTGGTCGAAATCTTGCACGGCTCCGACACCATGACGCGCTACGCGCATCTGAGCGCCGTGCCGGAAGACTTGGCACAAGGCCAACGCGTTGCGGCGGGAGACGTGATCGGCCGCGTCGGCGCGACTGGCACGGCGACAGGTCCGAACCTGCACTATGAGGTGCTCGTGGATGGGCGCCCGACTGACCCCCTCTCTGACGACCGGCTCGCCGAAGCGGCCGAGAGCGATGCGGATGATACCGCCGCGCTCTCGCGTCTGGCCGAGGCGCGGGCGCTTCTGAATGAAAACCTCGGCAGCGAGATTGCCAAAACGACAACCGAAAGGCTCTGACCCATGAAACGCATGACACAAGTTCTTGCCATCACGCTCGCCCTGTTCCCAGCGGCCCAGGCCCTCGCAGAGGCAACGGCGATCGACGTCCGCAAGACCAACGGATGCGGCTGCTGCCTCTCGTGGATGAAACATCTCGAAGAGAACGGGTTTGTGCCGACCGGCCAGGACATGTTCGGCGGGCTTCTCGTGCGCTTCAAGCTAGACAACGGCGTGCCGCAGCGCATGGTCTCCTGCCACACCGCGCTCATTGACGGCTACGTGATCGAGGGCCATGTACCGGCCGCTGACATCCGCCGCCTTCTCGAGGAGCGCCCGGACGCCGTCGGCCTCGCTGTTCCGGGGATGCCCTATGGCTCGCCCGGCATGGGGCCAGAAGACGACCGCGAGGCCTATGATGTCTTCCTCATCCGCAAGGACGGGTCGACGGAAGTCTTTTCGAGCTACGCCGAAGGATAATCTGGCCCGCCCATGGAAAATCTGTCTCCGATAATGCTCGGCTTTCTCGGAAGTCTTGCCGCCGGATCGCTCACAGCAGTCGGAGCAGTTCCCGTGCTGTTCGGGCGCATCCCGTCTCGGGCCACACGCGATCTGTCGCTCGGCTTCGCTGCCGGTGTGATGCTCGCCGCTTCTTTCTTTTCGCTGATCATCCCGGCATTGGATGCGGCGGAGCCGATGTTCGAAAACGGCGCGATGCCTGCGGCCATCGTATGCGTTTCGATTCTTCTGGGCATGGGGGCTGTCGCCCTGATGAACGAAAAGCTGCCGCACGAGCACTTCAAGACGGGACGCGAAGGGCCCGAAGCGGCGTCTTTGCGGCGGGTCTGGCTGTTCATCATCGCAATCACGATCCACAACTTCCCCGAAGGCCTTGCGGTTGGGGTCGGCTTCGGATCCGGAGGTATGGAGGGCGGTCTGCCGCTCGCCATCGGCATCGGGCTTCAGAATGCGCCCGAAGGATTGGCCGTCGCTGTATCTCTGCTGGGCGAGGGATATCCGAAGCTGCGCGCCTGGGGCATCGCGGCGCTGACGGGCATGATCGAGCCGATTGGCGGTTTGCTCGGGGCCGGCATCATCACACTGTCGGAACCGCTGCTTCCATGGGGTCTGGCCTTTGCCGCGGGCGCAATGCTCTACGTCATTAGCCACGAAATCATCCCCGAAACCCATCGCAGCGGCCATCAGAACAGGGCGACGCTCGGTCTCGCAGTCGGGCTCGTTCTGATGCTGTTCCTTGATGTCTGGTTGGGATGAGGCAATGTCACTAAACAAGGTATCTCCGATGATCGGCGTCTTCGCAGCACTTGCTGCGTTCGCGATCGATCAGATCACCAAAGCCATTGTCGTTGCGAATGCCGTCACTTTAAGCGCCGGAATTCCCGTGTTTCCGGGATTCAACCTCGTCTTTTATCGTAATGACGGCGTGACTTTCGGGATGTTGGGCGGCGCGCCGTGGTGGAGCCTCATCGCTTTCGCTCTTGCCATCTGTGTTTGGCTGGGGGTTATGCTGTTTCGCGCCGACAATGCGGTGGAAACGCTTGCCTACGGTGCGATCATTGGCGGAGCCCTGGGCAATGTCATCGATCGTGTGCGGTATCGGGCTGTAACAGACTTTCTCGATTTCTACATTGGCACAACACATTGGCCTGCCTTCAACTTGGCCGATGTATTTGTCGTCAGTGGCGTGGGGCTCTTGCTCGCCGCGCCATGGATCAGCGCGCGGCGTTCGATCAAGTCGTGAAGCCGGAAATTCTGAACCGCATCGCTCTGCGCCACCGTTTGCTTTCGCGGATGACGCTTGGTTTCGCCGCCGGGGCGATGACCGTTCTGACTTTCCCGCCTCTTTCGATTCTCCTGCTCGTTCCCGTTGCCTATTCCGCGTTGTTTGTCGGGCTTCGCGATCTCTCCTTCGGGCGCGCTTTCCTCGTCGGCTGGGCGTTTGGTCTCGGCCAGTTCGGTTTCGGGATTTGGTGGATCGCGGAAAGTTTCTACGTCGAGGCCGAGCGGTTTGGGACGATGGCGATTCCGGCGGTCGCGGGATTGTCCGCAGGTCTCGCGATTTTCCCAGCCATTGCCGCTGCGCTTTTTGCCGAAATCGCGCGGCGCGGAGCCATGGGCAGTCTCTTGGCCTGCCTCCTGTTCGCGACCTCCTGGACCGTGGCCGAGTGGTTGCGTGGTCACGTTCTGACAGGGTTTCCCTGGAACCTGGCCGGTTACGCACTTGTAGACTACGCCGCCCTTCGCCAGACCGCCGCCTGGGTCGGAAGCTATGGGCTAAGCTTTCTCACCGTGTTCGTCGCGGTACTCCCTGGCGCGGCTGCTATGGCGTCCGGGCGGCAACGATTGACCATCTCGCTCATGGCGCTGGCCGGAATCGCGACGATGTGGGCTGTCGGCACGCTGCGCCTCCAGTCGGATGCACAACAGCCACCCGGTGTCGACCTGCGCATCGTCCAGGGCAACATTCCACAAGAGGAGAAATGGGCTCCCGAGAACCGCGAGGCGACCTTCGCGCGCTATCTTGAGCTTTCAACCCGGCCCGGCGATTTCGACGTGCTTCTCTGGCCGGAAACCGCCTTTCCGGGTTTCCTCGATGAGGATACGGAGGCACGGGCCCGCATTGCCGCAGCGCTACCAGACGGCAGAGTGCTGCTTACCGGTGTGCCGGACCGTGTACCGAGCGAGGATGGCACCCGATATTTCAACACGGTCCAGGCATTTGACGAGACCGGCGAGATCCTGACCGGATACGCGAAACACCATCTCGTGCCCTTCGGCGAATATGTGCCATTCCGCGGCTGGTTGCCCATCGAGCGGCTCACGGCGGGTCTGGGCGATTTTACGCCCGGACCGGGCCCGAGAACGCTTGCGCTTCCGGGTGTGCCGCTGGTCGCCGTGGCGATCTGCTATGAGATCATCTTCCCAGGGCATGTGGTCGACGACCTGTTCCGGCCGGACTGGATTTTCAACGCGACAAACGATGCCTGGTTTGGCACCAGCATCGGACCCGAGCAGCATCTGGCTTCCGCACGTATGCGCGCCGTAGAGGAAGGCCTTCCAGTCATCCGAGCCGCGAATACGGGCATCTCTGCGGTCATCGACGCGAGCGGAGAGATCGTTGCGCGGCTCGATACCGGCGAAACGGGCATCATCGACGCTAGCCTGCCCTCCGCGCGACCGCCGACACTCTACGCGAGCTTCGGGGACTGGATGCTGTTGGCGCTCATCTTGGCTTCGTGGAGCTGGGCAATGGCGCCAATGCGACGGCTCACTACCGCCGCATGAGAAAGACCGTCATGCAAAGATGTGGATAGGTGTCCCGTCCTTCACCATTGCATAGATGTCCTCGATCTCCCGATCCGTGACCGCGATGCAGCCAGCTGTCCAGTCGCGGACATTTGTCGGGTCGATGCCGGGGCGTGGGCCACCATGGATGAAGATGTCGCCGCCGGGGGAAAGGCCCTGCGCTTCGGCAAAGGCGATGTCGGCCTCGTTCGGATAAGAGATGCCAATCGAAAGATGGTAGGTGCTGTTGGGGTTTCGCCTGTCGATTGTGTAAACTCCTTCCGGAGTCCGGCCATCCCCCTCGAATTGTTTGTGACCCTCAGGAGCGAAACCCAGCCCGACCGGATAGGTTTGCAAGACGCGATCGGCTCCGTCGAGAACAAGCAAGCGCTGTCCCTTGTAAAGCCGAACACGGGTGACTTCGGGTCCGTCATAGCTGCGGAACTTGCTGGCACACCCGGACAGAAACGCTACCAGCCCGCCCAACAGGACGGCGCGGCGGGGAAATCGGATGGTTTTCACTGCTCGATGCCTCTTTCGTGAGGTCTGTTATGGACATTACGTTACCTTGCAAATGCTGCGTGATCAATGTCCGTGGGCAAGCGCGGCCTTTGCCATCTGTGGGCCAACCTGCTCACCGCCGGACGGCGGCGCCTTGGCCTCTTGGCTGTTCAGCAGGCGCAGGGCATTGGCCACCACCAGCAATGACACTCCTACGTCGGCTGCAATCGCGCCCCACATCGATGCCAGTCCGAACGCGGTAGCGACAACGAAAACGCCCTTGGTCGCCAAGGAAATACCGATGTTCTGATGAATGATCGACATTGTCCGGCGCGAATGACCGATCAGCCAAGGCACCTTGCCGAGATCGTCGGTCATCAGGGCTATATCCGCCGTCTCGATTGCCGCGTCCGAACCAACGGCACCCATTGCGATGGCGTAATGCGCGCGCGCCATGGCCGGGGCGTCGTTGACCCCGTCGCCGATCATGGCCACCATGTCATGCGTTTCGACCAGTTCTTCGATGGCAGTCACCTTGTCTTCGGGCAGAAGCTCGGCACGGACCTCGTCGATGCCGACCTCGGCTGCAACAGCGCGCGCTGTCCGCTCGTTATCACCGGTCAGCATGACGATGGTCTTCACACCCTGCGCGTGAAGCTGCGCCACGATGCCTTTGGCATCCGGGCGGATACGGTCGCGCAATTCCAAGATGCCGGTGACACCGGTGTCGTCGCCCACGGCAACAAGGGTGCTGCCAGCCCCTTCGATGCGGTCGCGCAAATCCTTCGGAATGGCGTCGCCGAAACCCTTCTCCTCGGCAAACCGGTCCGACCCCAGCCAGATCGACCGGCCGTCTGTGCGTCCTTCAAGTCCCCTGCCCGGAACGGTTCGGGTATCTTCCGCGGCGGATACCTTGATGCCGTCGGCTTCTGCCCGCGCAAGAATGGCGCGCGCCAAGGGATGCGAGGAACGTGCCTCCAGCCCAGCGGCGAGGGTCATCAGATCTTGCGCCGATGCTTTGCCCAGCGGATGCACCGCCGCCACCTCGGGCTCGCCCATGGTGATCGTGCCGGTCTTGTCCATGGCCAGTGCAGTGGTCTTGCCCGGTGCCTCAACATATGCACCGCCCTTGATCAGCACCCCGGCCCGCGCTGAGGCGGTGAGTGCAGCGACGATGGAGACCGGTGTCGAGATGACCAGAGCGCATGGGCAAGCGATCACCAGCAGCACGAGTGCATTGTAGAACCAATAATCCCAGGCCCCCCCGAAAATGAGCGGCGGCAGCAGGGCAATTGCAATGGCGAGAGCCATGACGATAGGCGTATAGATGCGGGCGAATTTCGCCACCCACTGCTCCACCGGCGCGCGGCGGGCATGGGCGTCGCCGACCATGCGGATAATCTTGGCCAACACGGTGTCCGAGGCGGCCTTCGTGGCGCGCACCGTCAGTGTGCCTTCGCCGTTGATCGTACCGGCATAGACTTCGTCGCCCCGTTCCTTTGGGACCAGCGCACTCTCTCCGGTGATCGGCGCCTGATCGACGGCCCCTGCCCCATCGACAACCTCACCATCCAATGGGATGCGGTCTCCGCCGCGCACGATGAAACGTGCGTTGATAGCAACCGCAGAAGCCGGAACGTCCGCTTCCGAGCCGTCATCATGAAGAACTCTTGCCGTCGGCGGCGCGAGGTCGAGCAGAGCTGAAACCGCATTCCTCGCACGCCCGACGCTCCAGCTTTCGAGGTAGAGCGAGAGCGAAAAGAAGAACGCGACTGTCGCCGCCTCGAAAAATTCGCCAAGCCCGATGGCACCGGCCACGGCGACCACCATGAGCAGGTTCATGTCGGGCGACAGCCGCCGAGCGGACGACCATGCCTTGGGTGCCACGAGCCAGACACCGAACAGGATCGCAACCGCGAACAGCCCTGCCTCGACCAGTGGCATCGGCGCTTCGCCGTGACCCGCGAAGAGGCCGAGCGCCCCGCCCATGCCGGTCTCGATGATGTGCCACAGAAATCCCGCGGCCCAGAAGCCTCCACTGAGCGCCGTAAACAGCCGCTGTCTTGCAAGATGGGCCGCCTGGTCGACCGACGCGTTCTCGGCATCCCAAGGCTTGGCGGTCATGCCGGTGCTTGCGACCAGTTCTGCAATTTCGCCGTCCGATAAACTCTTGGCGCTGTCGAGAATAGTCATCCGCCCATTGATCACGTCGAACGCGAGATGCTCGGCCCCGCCGATCTTCGGGCCGACCACCTTGTTCAGGATTGCTACCTCCTCGGCGCAATCGAGGCCGGACACCTGAAAACTGCGCCCGCCCGCTGGCGCGGGGGT
This sequence comes from Pontitalea aquivivens, assembly GCF_046507575.1. Taxonomy (NCBI): domain Bacteria; kingdom Pseudomonadati; phylum Pseudomonadota; class Alphaproteobacteria; order Rhodobacterales; family Paracoccaceae; genus Pontitalea; species Pontitalea aquivivens. The sequence goes on from NZ_JBKFEY010000030.1 coordinate 17,898, forward strand.
CGCCGGAACGATGTCGCCGCACGTTCCGGCGCTCCCGCAGCAGCTGCCGCCGCTTGTCTGGGCATCTTCGGCGTGATCGTGGTCGTGACGATGGGTGTCGGGCGGCATGAATGGACCTCTGGATTCGGGTGCTTTACCATGACATAGCCCCTACAGTAGCTAGAGCTTCAAGAGCAAAATACGGTGGTATTTCAGTTTGTTTTATTGCTAGAGGATGCGGCGACCGGCTCCATCACGCCTTGAGGCATGAAAAGCCGATGCAAAGAAAAACAGACACGAAAGGAAGCTTGATGCGGGTTTTGATGCTGAAGCAAAAAATAATTGTTGCAGTGGCGCTGTCTCTTACGGCCGGGTGCGCAATCCAGCCGACTGGACCGGGCGACTCGGCAGACCGGCGGGGCAAAGTTCCCGAAGCCGTGATTGCAATGGCTGCCCCGGATCAGGATGTTGCAACCGCGCGCTTGGTGCCCGAGGACGGGTGCTACTGGTACAAACACAGCGGCCCCGTAGAAACAACCTTGCTGCCGCTGCGCACGGCGAACGGCAATCGTATCTGCACCCCTCGCGAAACTTAATTGCGTTTGCCGTCCGCTGCTTGGCTTAGCTGCGGGCAGTCACGCTGTCCTCCGCCGAGTAAAGATAGGCGGTAGAGCCGGTCTCGACGTTCGGGTAAAGATCATTGATATGAGCCATGACCATCCGTACGCAGCCCGAACTTGCGCGGCCACCGATACTCCGTGGGCTCGGAGTGCCATGGATGCGCAAAAGGGTATCGCGATCCCCGACGTAGAGATACAGCGCCCTCGATCCAAGCGCGTTTTCCGGTCCCGGTTCCATGCCATCGGCAATGTCAGCATAAAGTTCGGGGTCGCGATTGATCATGCTCTGTGTCGGTTGCCAGTGCGGCCACCTGACCTTGCGCTTGATGGTATAGACACCCGGCTCGTAGAGGTTCCCCCGCGCGATGGCCACGCCGTAGCGCATCGCGGTTCCACCCTCTTCAATGTGGTAAAGATATCGTGCGACCGCGTCGACATGGATATCTCCCGGCACGAGACCGGCCTTCGCGACCACACGTTGCGGTAGGAACCGCGGGTGCAATCCCCATGGGTTGGAAGTCTCGGCAACATAACCCTGAGGCGTCACCTGTGCGTCCCATTCAGCCTTCTGAGCCTCGGTGGGCCAAGTGTCGGCAAAAGCCATACCGGGACCGGTCACCGAAAAAAGCGCCGTTGTTGTCTGAATGAAGTGTCGTCTTGTCAGCATTTCGTACCCTTTCGGTTCTCACCGGCGATTGATGGCAAGAACGGTATGTGTTCTCCTTGAACAGATAGGACTTCTAGTGGCTAGAGGTTCAAGGGCAAATTTTCGTAAGTAGACATGCGATCCTTGCAGTTTCCAGTTTGCTAGGGAGGAGAAAACTGCTCGCACAATACCTGGTCCGAAGTTGCGCAGCGACAATTCGTTAAGTCGCAGATTGTCTGGAAATTTAGGCACAGCGGCTTCGATATCGCGACCATGAGATCGGGAACGTCACGGCACAGGGAACTTGCGCCACTCGCAAATGCTACGATGCCATCTCTGGCTCCGGCTCTCATTCCGTTATTTCGCCCCGTTACAACCTTCACCCACTGGAGCTTCAAGCGATCAATTGTCACAAAAACGTGAGACGAATGGCTAACGAACGCTTTGGGCTGGAAAAGCCTTGTCGCATTCGAACGGAAAGTGGCTTAAACGATCATCTGGGGCGGCACTAAAGCGTGCCAGGTCAAGCCGGTGTCAGCCTCGACAAATGACCTATATTAGGTCAGCTTTCCACATGCGATACCTCCCGTTCCCCGTCACCTCGCGGATCAAACCGCTTGCCTCCATCCATGCGAGATTGCGCTGAACGGCGGCGCGGCTGGCTCCGGTCATGGCCTCAGCCATCGGGGCGGAGACCAAGGGCCATTCCGTGAAAACCTTTCGCAAGGCAACCGGCGTGCGGCCAGATAATTGCGCCATGACGTTTTCTGCCCGCCCGATCCACACTTCAATATCATCAAGTGTTCGCATCGCCGTTAGAATTGCGCTGTTCATCCCATCCAACCAGCGGGCCAAACGCTCGGGTGGCAAGCCCGAAACGCGCAGCCCCCCGGCCCCGGCCATAGCGAGCGGCGCGAAGATGGCACCGCTTCCATCGCTGGTCGCGATCCTAGACGCGGTGACGGCAGCTTCGATCTGGTCGCCGTGGCGTCCGAGGCCCGCCAAGCTCCACAGGTGATACCCCATGCACGCCCGCGTGATCGGGTGGAGACCCTTTGCGGCTGCCATGACGTCCAGCCACCCACCCGCGCGATCCTCGAAACGCTCAGCGCTGTCTTCAATGTTCTCGGGGTCGCGGCGATCCAGAAAAGCGGCCAGGTCAGCCATCGGTCCGGGACCGCCTGTCAAGCGCCGAACAGCCCATCCAACGCGTGCCAAGGCATTTGGGTCATCCTGTGCACCTGACAGCCGCATGGATACCCAGAGCGCCAGACGATCAGTACTCACCCGATCTCCTGCGACCCAGCTGAGGGCCGCTGCCTCGACAAGAGCGAGGCGATGCCGCCAGCCTTCCGGGCCGCGCAGCAGCCGGTCATCCAGAGCTCCCAGGCGTCCAGCCACCTTTGCTAGCCGCGCAGCGTGAACGCCTTCTGCCTTTGCCCAGTCTTCGATGACGGCAGTGTCCGGCGGTTCTGCACGCGGCCCGGGAGGCAAATCATCTGGTTCTTCTTCGAATGGTCCCGGCAGAAACCAGAGATCCTTTTCGTGAGCCTCTGCATCCTCCTCGGTAGTGATGAGGGGGTCGTCGTAACCATCAGTCAAAATAGAGGCTCTCGTATTCATATGTGCAAAATACTTATTTTTTGCACATTACCCAAGTGATTTTGTGGCGGTTGCCTACGCCCTTTATATAGCACGCTCGCGCGACTGCCGGCGGAACCTCTCAGATCGCGCTCAGCGCTAGGGAACCAAGGGTCTTAGGATGAACGCGACGAGAGAGCACCTACTTGCATTCGTTTACAAACGGTCGTTTATTGGTGGTACATAAAATTGCAAACGGCCCAGTTTCATGCCCCTGATTGGCTATGCGCGCGTCTCCACCGAGGATCAGACCCCCCTGCCCCAGTCTGAGGCACTGCAGTCTGCGGGATGCGCCGAGATCTTTGAAGAGCACGCCTCGGGCGGCAATCGCGCGCGGCCCGTGCTTGCACGTGTGCTGGAGCGGATTGGCAAGGGCGACACGCTGGTCGTCGTGCGGATCGACCGGCTTGCGCGGTCTTTGTCGCACCTACTTGAGGTGATCGAAAGACTGGAAGGCAAGGGGGCGTTCTTCCGATCGCTCCAGGACCCGATCGACACTGCCTCGCCCCAGGGCAAGTTCACGTTGCAGGTTCTGGGCGCTGCGGCTGAGTTCGAACGCGCTCTGATCCGCGAGCGTACCAAAGCCGGACTTGCCTCGGCACGCTCAAAGGGCCGCGTAGGCGGCAACCCAGGTCTGCGCGCCAAGGACCCTGAAGCGCTGCGCAAGGTGCGGCTGGCGCGACAGGACGGCTACATGGAGCGCTTGAACGAAACTGCGCAGGATTGGGTGCCACATGTGCGCCGTTTGCGCCCCGATATGGCTTGGGAAGACGTCCTGCGGATCATCAATGGCCCCCTGCCCCATGATCGGCGCTGGACGCAAAGCCGCCTGCTCCGCGCCGTGAAGGCATACGTGGCGGACGGATTCCTGCCCGCTGAAGTGCTTGGACGCGCTGGACGTCGCGAAACCGACGATCGCCTGCCTGCGATTGTCGCCGCAATCAAAGGTGCTGACCCCGAGATCACCTTGCAGGCAATCGGCGACCGACTGGAATCCATGCGTGAGCGCACCCCTCGCGGTCGCACCAGCTGGCAGCCTTCCTCAGTCAGAATGCTGCTGGAGCGTGCAGAGCGCCTCGGCCTTTTGTAGGCGCTAATGGTCGGCAAACCACCCTGCTCGCTCGGCCCAAATCTTCCAGAATCATCGCCTCAATTGGACGAAAACCACGTAAATATCCAACAATGCCTTGGGGTTAGTTCGCGCGAGCAGAAATTATCTCGAAGGGTGTCGGCTTCGCCAGACACGGTCTTTATCGTTGGTAATCAATGCGTTATCTAGCATAAGCCCTGCGCGACCAAATTGGTGCTGTGGATAACTTTTCCACTACATCTAGATTCTTCTTGCCGGACTCAGATGTTCGTGGCATCTCCATTCTGACGGCAAAACGCGTCAGACGTGGCTTCGACCGTCAGAACGACATAGAGCCTTAGCAAAGGCCATGAGAGGCGGCAGAACATGGATGATCGAAATACGGGCTACGCGCAAGGCATAGGCTCTTCCGACATCGGAGCATTTGCAGACAGTCTTGCTGAGTCGCTTGACCGGCAGATGAAAGTTGCGTTCGAGCCAGAAGAGCGCAAGTCCTTGCGCCGCTTCAGCTCGACCGAGGTCGCCGAGTTGCTGCGCGTTAGTACGTCGAACCTGCGCAACCGCCACAAAGATGGCAGCTTCCCAGAAGTTCACACTGACGGTCGCGGTCATAGGTTCTACACGGCCGAAGAAGTTGACGACCTCCGCAACATTTTGGCGCGGACAGGCAAAAATGCTGACGCGTACAGACCTGGCCGCCGAGACGACGACCGTCTTCAGGTCATTTCGGTCGTGAATTTCAAAGGCGGGAGCTCGAAGACAACGGCGACGATCCATTTGGCACACAGGTATGCCCTGCGTGGCTACCGCGTGCTTGTGCTGGACCTCGACCCGCAAGCCAGTTTGACGACATTTTTCGGCTTCCGGCCTGAGCTCGAATTTGCCGAAGGCGGCACAATCTACGACGCATTGAGATACGATGATCAGGTTCCGCTCTCGGAGGTCATCCAGAAAACATACTTCCACAAGCTCGACATGGTCCCGGCTGGCTTGATGTTGTCCGAGTACGAAACCGAGACAGCGAATGCCCTTGCGCGCAGGGTTCAGCCGATTTTTGCAGAGCGTCTTGCTCTGGCGCTAGAGGAAGTCGACTCAGACTATGACATCGTGCTGATCGATTGCCCTCCGCAGTTGGGCTTCCTGACATTGACAGCATTGGCAGCGTCCACGGGCTTACTTGTGACGGTCGTCCCCGGCATGCTCGACATCGCTTCGATGAGCCAGTTCCTCAAACTCGCTTCGGAAACGGTCAAAGCCGTCGAAGAGGCGATTGGACGACATGTCACTTGGGACTTCGTAAAGTTCCTGATCACACGCTACGAGCCGTCGGACGGACCACAAACGCAAATGGCCGGGTACCTACGTTCAATCCTTGCGGGCCAAGTGATGACTGAACCGATGCTGAAGTCGACAGCCATTTCTGACGCCGGCATGACTCAGCAAACCATCTATGAGGTAGACCCGAGCCAGCTCATTCGGAAGACCATTGATCGGGCTTTGACCAGCGTGAACAGCGTTGCCGATGAGCTGGAGCAGACAATCCAAATGGCATGGGGGCGTCGCTGATGGCTCGAAATATCTTCAACCAGCCACCGAAAGACGAGAAAGAGTCGGCAGCCCCCTCCCCTGCCCCGGTCAAATCCTCGAAGCTACCTGGCTCGGTTGGCGGATTGCGGGACTCTCTCCGGGAAATCACTGCCAACTCAATCCGAGATATCGAACCCGACCGGATCGATATGGATGGCCTCCGGGATCGCCTGATCCTGGAAGATAGTAGCATTGAAGATCTCGCCGAAAGCATTCGCAAGCATGGTCAGCAAGTGCCGATCATGGTTCGCCCCTCTGACCAACCGGATCGATACCGCATCATCTACGGGCGTCGCAGACTTGCAGCCATTCGAAGAGTTGGTGGAACCGTCAAAGCGATCGTTCGAACGCTCGATGATGATGCTTCTCTGATCGCGCAAGGTCAGGAAAACAACCTGCGGCTGGATCCGTCCTTCATTGAAAAATCTCTTTTTATCAAAGAGATGCAGGAGGCCGGTTACAAGCCTGGCGTCATTCAGGACGCCCTAGGCCTCACCCGGCAAGGTGTGTCGAACCATCGTGTAGTCATCGAGCAGCTGCCTGACGAACTTGTCCGGCTTATCGGCCCGGCTCATGGCGTAGGTCGACGCCAATGGGGTGATCTTGCTGCACTTTCAGAGAAGGTTCCGCTTGTCGACATTGCGCGTGAGACACTTGCCTCTCTGCCTGACACCACTCCAAGCTCGGACAAGTTTCAAGCCGTCTATGTTGCTTGCTCCAGCAAGGCGCGTGGCGCAGCCGACCAAAGCGCCCGTGGCCAAACGACCGTGGTAAAGGACAATAGTGGTAGCCCTGTCGGCACACTTTCAGTCGATGGCAAGTCGATCGCTATCAAGATCACCCGCAAGGACAACCCGGAATTCGGCCAATGGCTCGAAGAGCGCGCGGAAACCACGCTGCGACAGCTTTTTGAACAATGGCAGAATGAGAGAGGCTCGGGGAGCTGATCCCCGGTCATAACCAAAAACACGAGCAGAGGAGAAAGGCGAAGACCAAAAAGAAAAGAGCCCCCCAAGGTTTCCCCCGGAGAGCCCTCATCATCTGATTAGCACCTGTGATGTAGCAATCTCCGACATACCGGTCAAGAGTCACCGATTCGGTGGACGTCTTTTTGTTGCCTTTTCTCGCCAAAAACAGCGGGAAGAGCCGGGGAAGTTGTGGGCCGCAACGGTCGTCGTTCAACAAACATGGCATTCACAAAGCTTTCCGTTCAGACCTTTGGCGTCGGCAAGGGCACCCCCGCCACGTCAACACCTGAAACCGACATCTGGGCAGTCTTCCGCGCGCTCAGAGATACTCGCAGCCTGTTCGGTCTCCGTCCAGGACATGTTCAAACGCTCCAAGCGATGCTGAGCTTTCTCAAGCCTGGGCATGGAGACACAGTCTTCGCTTCCAACGACGAGATCTGCCGTCGAGTTGGCGGGATCGATGAACGAACCCTCCGTAGGCACATCGATCGCTTTGTTGAACTCGGTTTCATGAAGCGCCACGACAGCCCAAATCGCAAAAGATACCGAGTGAAGTCCTCCGAAGGTCAGTCCATTAGCTATGGGTTGTCGCTGGCTCCGTTGCTCGCGCGTGCCGGCGAACTACTTGCGACAGCCCAAGCGATGGAAAACGCTCGTCGGGATCGCGTGTTCTTGCGAAAGCAAATCCTAACCAAACTTGCTCAGATCGACGAAGCTGACCCCGAGAACGAACTCACTCATCAGGTACGCCGAGTTCTTCGGAGGAAGCTCTCGATCGCGGAGTATCGTACTTTGCTCGGCGAACTGGAGGCACAATGCAAACAGATGTCCACCGCGGTGGACGCACCAGAAACAATGAAACTGCCCGCCAATGACGGGCAAACTGTCCGCCACCATTCTAAGTCTAAAAAAGAACAAAAAGATTTAGAAAGCGGGACCAACAGCCAAACACCTCCCCTGCAAACGCTCACAACCGTTTGTGACCAGGCTACATCGTTCGCAACGAACTCACTTAGGAACTGGCACGATGTCGAAAGCCACGCGAGAACGCTCGCTCCAATGATGGGAATCCACGAAAGCACCTTCGAAAAGGCTGCTAAGAAGATAGGCTCTCAAAAAGCATCATGCGCCATCTTCATAATTCTCCAGATGAGCAATCGCATCCGAGACTTTGGAGCGTATTTCCACAGCATCACGCTCGGTCGCAGAGAAACTGACTTCAACCCATCAATGTTGTTGGAGAGGCTTTCTCGTTCTGGGGCAGCAACTGCGTGATGTCCACCGCGGTGGACATGTTGAGAGATAGAGATGGGCTGTGAAAGGGGTGACGGGAAGTGAGATCGGGAGAGTGGCTTCCGGCGCCCGTCGCGGAGAAGATCTGATGGAGAAATCTGCCCAGAAAGTCACCCTGTCCCCGTCCCGGGACATTCCCATCGACAAGCTCGTGCTGAGCCAGTCCAACGTCCGGCGCATCAAGGCCGGCATCTCGGTCGAGGAACTGGCCGAAGACATCGCCCGCCGCGGGTTGCTGCAGAGCCTGAGCGTTCGGCCCGTTCTGGCGGATGATGGTTCCGAGACCGGTAAGTTTGAAATCCCCGCTGGCGGCCGACGCTTCCAGGCCCTGTCTCTCCTGGTGAAGCAGAAACGTCTGGCCAAGACCACGCCCATTCCCTGCATCGTGCGGGATGCCAAGTCCACGATCCTCGCCGAAGACGACTCGCTCGCTGAGAACATGCAACGCGCGGCCCTGCATCCGCTCGATCAATTCCGCGCCTTCGTGGCGCTGAGGGAGAAGGGTCAGGGCGATGAAGAGATCGCGGCCGCTTTCTTCGTCACGCCGCAGGTGGTCAAACAGCGCCTGAAACTCGCCGCTGTGGCCCCTGCCCTGCTCGAGCTCTATGCCGAGGACGAGATGACGTTGGAGCAGCTGATGGCCTTCACGATCAATCCGGATCACGAGCGTCAGGTTCAGGTCTGGGATGCGATCAAGTCGTCGTGGAACAAGGAGCCCTATCAGATCCGGCGCATGCTGACGGAAACCTCTGTCCGCGCCTCTGACCGTCGGGCTGTCTTTGTCGGCGTCGAGGCGTACGAGGCTGCTGGCGGCACCATGTTGCACGACCTCTTCCAGGGCGACGACGGCGGTTGGCTGGAAGACCCGGCCCTGCTCGACCGACTGGTCAGCGAGAAGCTACAGGCCGAAGCCGAAGCGATCGCGACCGAGGGCTGGAAGTGGATCGAGGTCTCTCTCGACTTGCCCTATGGCTACAGCCACGGCTTGCGCCGGCTCAATGGCGACCCGGCACCGATGACGGATGACGAAGGCGCGGCCCATGCCAAACTGCTTGCCGAGTACCGGGCGCTCGAGGAGGAATACGAGGGACAGGATGAGTTCCCCGAAGAGATCGACGCACGTCTTGGCGAGCTGGAAGTCGCGATGGAGAAGCTCGAGGCCCGGCCGCTGATCTTTGATGCAGAGGAGATCGGGCGGGCAGGGGCTTTCGTCACGCTTGATCGCTATGGCGAGCTTGCTGTCTATCGCGGCTTTGTCCGGCCCGAGGATGAGCCTCGGGAAGATGTTGACGTCTACAGTGGTGAACAGGCGGCAGACGGGCAGGGCGCTGAGCTTTCAGCTCCGAGCAGCGCGGATGGTGCCGGCCATGGCACGGTGATCACTTCTGCCGGTCAGGCGCTTGGTGCCAACGTGCCCGACGACGAGGACGATGGTGCGTTGAAGCCCTTGCCCGAGCGGCTGATCATGGAGTTGACGGCGCACCGGACATTGGCACTGCGGGAAGCTGTCGGACGCTCTCCTGACGTCGCGTTGACGCTGCTGCTCCTGAAGCTCGTGGGTGACACCTTCCGGACATTCAGTTCGGCCGGCAGCTGCCTCGAGGCTTCGGTCCGTCACGTCTACATGTCGGCGCAGGCGAGCGATCTGAAGGACAGCGTGGTGGCCAAGCTGGTGGACGATCGCCATGCGGAGTGGGAGGCCGACTTGCCGCTCGGCGACGATGCCGCGCTCTGGGACTACCTGACCTCCCTTGATCAAGGGAGCCGGCTGTCGCTGCTCGCGCATTGCCTCAGCTTCGGGGTCAACGCGCTCCATGAGAAGGTGAACCCCTATGGTGCCGGCATCTCCGCCAGCGGTTTGACCAAGCGCATGGCCCAGTCCGACTTGGTCGCACAGGCGGTCGATCTCGACATGGTCGAGGCGGGTTGGGAGCCGACGGTCGATACCTACCTGAACCGCGTGCCAAAGGTCCGGATCCTCGAGGCCGTGCGTGAGGCTAAAGGGGAGGGGACGGCGCAACTCCTCGATCACCTGAAGAAGGGCGAGATGGCGACCGAAGCCGAGCGTCTGCTGAAAGGCAGCGGTTGGTTGCCAGAGGTTCTTCGCCGTCACGACCTGGTAGCACTCGACGGTGCGGAAGGGCAGGGGGCGCCTGAGCCCGTCTCCGACGCCAGTCAGACCGAGGATGTCGACCTTCCCGCCTTCCTAACCGCTGACCTGCCGGGTGATGATGCGTCGATGATGGCTGCCGAGTGATCCGCGCCATCCGAGGGCGGGGAAACCCGCCCTCAATCACATTAAATACAATAATATCAATAAGATGAATGCAAAATGACGCATTCAGGATGAGGAATCATGTCTGCAACCACCATTCTCGAAACCGCGCCCCTGGGCGCGCTCATTCGCTACACCGATAGCACAACGAAACCGCCCGCCCGGTTCACAAAGAAGCTCGCGGCCTGGGAGCGCTCGAACGGCGTCGGCCGTCTCGTCAAGAAGGAGCCGCCGCGACCCTATCCGACCTGGACGGCGCCGGCGTCGTTCACGCTGCACGAGGGGAACTTCTCCTCGGACGGGGTCATACTCGTGACGATCATGCGGACCCATTCGGCTGACAGTGCCTTGACCTTCGAGGTCGCTGAGGAACCACAGCCTGGGCAGGTCCGTGTCCTGCTGGATTTTGGCGGTTGCACGGAGCTGCTCCACCTGGCCGAGTCTGTCACGGCTGCCGAACTCTGGATCGCCAAAGAAGGCTATCGCAACGCGCGGCTGGAGATCGTCGGCAGCGAGGACGGCGATAGGGCAGGGGGCGCGGAGCTTGCTGCCTGAGCCCATGTAGAACCCAAGGGGCCCGCCAAAGCGCGGGCCTCTCACTCATCACGACCCTTTCCCGCGAGATCGCGGGGCACCAAAGAATCCAATCCAACACGGAATGACGTATTCCTTGAAAAGCCTGCCCGGGAGGCTGGCGCCGATGGCATCAGCGGGACACCCGGCTCCAGTCAGCCGTCGCACCATCCCCCGCTCGCCATTCCCTTCCTTGCCCCGAATCCCGTCTTCGAGATCAACCCGCGAGGGGTCGGACTACGGGCAAGCCCGTGCCGCCGGGTGGATTCGGACGAGCCGAACGCACCCGGTGATGTCAGCCAGTCTTCGGGCCTGCGGGGTCCTGTCGCGCGGGGGATGGTCCCCCGCCTCTG
>NZ_JBKFEY010000031.1:0-27319 GCF_046507575.1 Pontitalea aquivivens
CTGGATACGCCCCCCTGCCATCAGAGGCGTCAGGATCAGCCCAGCCTCGATCGTCTTTCCAAGGCCCACGTCATCCGCCACCAGCCAACGCGCGGGCCAGTGCTGCGTGACCTGGCGACACACCCATAGCTGATGCGGCAGAAGCTGTACCCTCGAACGTGAAAACACCCCCCACTGGTCGTTGATCGAATGGATCAGCAGGGCCTGTGCGCGGGCGAGCACGGCGAGGGGATCATCGAGCTTGCCCTCGGTCAGAGCATCGGCGAGCGACCGGACCACCTCGACCTCGCCGCGCTCGACCTGTTCGAGTGCCGCGCCGAAACGGACGATAATCGTATCGCCCAGATCGTGGACAACACGGCCATCGCCGTGTCGCGGATGTCGAACTGGACAGTCAGGTGCGAGTGCGGTCATTCTTCGGTCTCGTCGTCGTATTCCGTTGCATCGGCCTGTTCTTGACTGTCGCCATTCCAGAGCTGAAGCGGAAGGTCCAGATCGCCGAGGAAAGCGGCGTCCGGGCCAAGATGGTCGGCGACAAAGCCGTGGATTTCCGGTGAAAGATCCATGTGACCACGCTCGCCAAGGGGATATGCAAGCCGTTCCGCAAACAGTCGGCGCAGACGACCGGTGGCAGCCCAAGCGTAAGGTTGCATGCAGATCGCCTCATCGTCGAGCCAGAGGCCGTGCCGGATCGCCTCGCGTATCATCCAGTTGGCCCCGAGCCCGAGGCTTTGCGAAAGCGGCGCGCCCTCGAGCCCGCGTCGCTGCCAAATCGGCTCGTAGGAGATGCGCCAGAGCTTGCTCAACGACACCAGACCTTCTCGGTCGACCACCACCGGCAGTAGACGGAAGGCGTCGGCGTAGTCCGGCAACCAGCGCGCGAGTGCATAAAGGTCGGAGATCGTTCGTCGCCATTGCGGGAATTCGATCTGCCAAGCGTCGGGGCGGGCGAAATCTTCGAGGCGTTTCAGCCAAGGAATGGCAGCCTCGCTCAACTCTCCTACAGTGACCGAGTCGTTCGGAAACCTTGCCTCAGCCATTTCTTGCCACCAGCCCTCTCGGACCGCGGCCTCGACAAAGCTTTTGTGGGCACCCTGATTGTTCCAGCCCAACGTGCGGAAGATGCCAAGAGCAAAGAAAGTGAACCAGCCTAGCCGGTCATCTGTGGCCTCGCAGTCGCGAAGGCGTCCCGGAATGAACCCGTCGGGCCAGACGCGGGTGTCGTAGTTGCGCCGCTGATCGGTGTGCTCCCGCCGCCACCAATCGCGGATCCGGGCGAGTTCTTCGGTCGGATCAGGCGGCGCGTCCCAAGGCTCTGTGGAGCCCGGGTCGAACGGCGACCACCGGCCCGAACCGATGCTACGAGCAAGCGATGGATAGAGAATGGTCATGAGCCGACCGCGCGTGTCGTCATCAAGGCCCTCCACCAATGAGCTTTGGCGGAGCTCGTCCGGATCGTCGGGTAGCCAGTGCGGTCGCGCGCGCGCCAGAAGCGCGCCCAGGCGCTCGCCTTGGCCGCCCTCTGCAACGTACGATAGAAGCGCACATCGGGCAGCTTGGTCGACCGTCTCGTGCGCCCAGCGCTCAAAGGTCTCGGCGGTTCTCTGAAAACCGCTCTGTCGTGCGGCCAGACGGTAGAATGAAAGCGCCGCGTTAGTGTAGGAGCCGTCGGCAACGTCCGTATCGGGCGCGAAGGCGAGAATGCGGCGTTCCTCCTCATCCGCATCAACGGCATTGCGCGGCGCCATACGGGCCTCGCGCCAACTGCCATCGGCCATTTGGAACCTCGCAGCGGCCGCAGCCCTCAGCAGTTCCTGCTGCTCTGGCCAAGCTAGGGCATTTACGAAGTCCTCATCGAGAACTGCACCCAGCTTTGCGGCGGTTTCGGGATCAACCTGCTTGTTCTCACCCAGTTCTGCCTTGACAAGCTTTGCCGCATCGAAGGTTTGCGGGGCTTGGAATCCGAGCCGCTGGAGCAGCTCCGCTGCCTTTAGGCTCACCGCCGAGTGCGCGATGTCCGCGATCCCCCGCCAGCCCGTGAGCCGCCTGAGCCGGCTCTGCTCAGCAAGCGGCCCGGCGATCTGCCAGCGCACCTGATCCACGCGCAAGAAAGGTGCGAAGGGTGCCGGCAGCCCGGTTGGCAGTGCCTCACGCTCGCGGAACAGGTGCGCTAGCCGTAGCTCCCGATGCCCTGGCGGATCAGCGCGAGCAGTTCGGTAGCCGTCTCTGGCGATGAAACCTCCTCCCAGAGCGAACGCTTGGCCGCGGGTAATTGGTCTGCACGCCGGTTCGGCGGGATGGACTTCCTCGAACCCAGTTCTAGATCTAGGCCACACGCAGCCCAAGCGGGAGAGCAGAAAAAAAATCAGTCAGGAAATTGCCAGATCCGGTTCAGCGATCGGGGTACAAGAAGCGCGCTGGTGCTCCTTGCATCTTTGGTTGATAACTGTCCGCAACAAAGTCGTATCGCCGCGAACCAGCGCCACCAAAAATTCAAGCGCCCAAGGCAGGAGCGGGAGTCCCTCCTCGGAACTGGCATCAAAAGCCAGATTACATGGCGTATTTTGGGGCACCGACCGCCAGATAGCCGCCATCAGCACCCAGCACGCTACCGGTAATGAGCGTTCCCCGATCCGAAGCTAGGAACACGATCGGGGCGGCAATTTCATCCGGATCGCCAAGCCGTCCAGGCTGCACGCGCTGCATGATCTACTCAGTCTAGGCCGGATCGCGGACAGTCCGGGGGCAGTCAGCCCGGTAAGGATCGTGTCATGACCAATTGCATTGGCACGGATCCCCTTAGGCCCCAGCTGACGGGCCAGTGTTTGGGTCAGCAGTTTTACCCCCGCCTTGGAGGCGTTGTAGGATGAACTTGTCAGCGGGGCAGCAAAGGCCCCCGTTGACAACACGTTGACGACATTTCTTTTGATGAGCGCAGAGACGGCGAGAACGCCCGCGTCATCAAGTTGAAGGAAGCCTGGTTCACCTCGATCATGGGACCCCACTGGGCCGGCTGATCATCGCGGTCCAAGGCAAGCTCTGCGGCCGGGCCCGCATTGCTCACCAAGGTCGGGACGTCATCGTAGCGCTGCCTGACCCGCTCAGCAATCGCCGTGATTGCAGCGCGATCCGAGTTGTCGCGCGCGGCTTCATCGTCCCAGCCACTATGACCATGGCCCTTGCTGTAGCGGCCTCAATTCCCCGCGCGAGGCGACCCTTCAGAAATTCCATCCCCTAGTCCCTCCGCGGGGATCAGGATGATCTGGCCAATTCGGCAAACAGCCAAGGGCAATCCACCATGTCAGGTGAGCGCAAACCACGCTGCGCTGCATCCATCCGCATTTCCCGCATACGCTCACGCATCCCACCGGGTTCCTCGGGAAGGTGAACTCGCTCATGCCCCCAGAAGCTCGGACCGTCAGTCGTCTCGTGCGGTTGCCAAGTGGAAGGATCGATCACGCGCCCTCCCCAACCGTTCTCGACGAAAAAGCCCGAAGGCGTCGTGGCATAAAATGAGGTCATCCAGTCATTGGTGTGCCGCCCAAGCGTATAAGCCACACGGTCGGTTGTCTGGGCGATGTCCAGCCCCTGCCCCACATCGTCAAGATTCTGATATTCAACCATGAAATGGTGGAACCCACGACGCCCCGATCCGACCATCGCAAAGCTGTGGTGACGCCCGTTGATGTGGAAGAAATACAGCCCCATCGGCGTTAGACCATAGTCTGACACGTGAAAATCAAGGTGATCGCGGTAGAACGGCATCATCAGGTCAATATCCTCGACGTGTAACACCGCATGGCCCATGCCCAAAGGCCCGGTCTTGAAGCCTTGGATCGGCCTGCCAGAGACAAAGGGATCGCTGGTTACCATCGGTGCGTGAACCAATTCCACACGATTACCCATCGGATCCTGAAACCAGATCAGGTCGCGGACAAGCCTGCGGTCGGCCAGTTCGCGACTGCCAAAATTAACTTTGACTCCAATTCGGTCCAGCCGCGCAGCATAGTCCTCAAGGTCCTTTGCGCGCTCTACCTCGAAACCCAAAAAGGCAAGCGTTTCGCCCTCCTCGTCCGAAACCAGCAGACGCTGCATGCGATCGTCCATCCGGAATGCGACAGCCCGGCCGCCTTTGTCGATCTTCTGCATCCCCAGCAGCTTACCAGCGAAATCCGACCAATCGGAAAGCTTGTCCGACCGGATGCCAAGATAGGCCAGTGCACAAATAGCCATGTCAGTTCCTTTCCTTTGCGAGCGTCGGCCGCTCGAGATATCGACGGGTATTCTCCGCAGTTCCCTTCAATCTGGCCGAGCGGCTGATCAGCGGCTTAGTCGGGCGTACATGTCACCCTTCGGTCCAGTATGGGGCGTCTTTTTCACCGGGCATGAGCTTTGCCTCTGCACGCACGAGGAACGCGCCGCCGTAAGGGGTCAATTTCTTAAGACCTGTTAAGAAGGGGCCATCTTCCCGTATGACGTCAGCAAGCTCTGACGGACGTGCAGGGTCGCAGTACACATAGAAATCAGGCCAGTCGAACACCTCGAGCGGCGGATATTCTCGCGCTTCACGGGTCAGCGCTTCCTCGGCATAGCAGGAGCAATGCGCCTGCATTTCCGCTACAAAGCGGCGGACCTTGCCGCGGAATGCCGCCGCATCCTCCTCCTCGGGGCGGTGAAGGATGCCAATGGCGCGCCGTTGCGATGGGAACGGCTGTCCAAATGCACTTTCCGCCTCGCTGCCGCTCCACCATCCTAGGAAATTTGCCTCATCCTCGAGGAGCGCCCTGCGGTTGCCCATAGATACCTTGACAGCTCTAAGAGCCTCTGGTGTGCCGTAGTCGAGCTCCACGAACCCAGCTATGTGAGCCATCTGCTCCGTCGATCGCCACAGAATGCGGCTCACGTGGCATTGCACATAGCGCTGTGCGCCGCTTACCGGGATTACATGGATGACATGCGGGCCCGACCAATGGGCATGGAAGTCCTCCATCTCCATCCCGGACTTCTTGCCCAACATAATATGGCGCTTGGTCACGAACATATTGGCCATCAGACCCCCCTTCACGCCGAAGGCATGCCGGTCAGCACGCGGCCGCCGTCAACAACCAGCACCACGCCCGTGATGTAACGCGCCTGATCCGATGTCAGGAAACCAACGGCGGCGGCAATGTCCTCGGGCTCGCCAAAATGGCCCAGCGGGATCCGGCGCATCACGTTGCTGTAGTCACCGTCATTGCGACCCAGCAACATCGGCGTCTTGATTGCTCCCGGTGCCACCGCATTGACCCGGATCCCGCGCGAGGCCAGTTCCAGCGCCAGCGACTTGGTCAGGCCACCGACTGCCGCTTTCGACGCAGAATAGTGGGCAAAGTTGAGCGACCCAAACATCGCGACAGATGCGATGTTCAAGATGGCCGCCCCCGTTACCATCTTCGGCAGGACGCGGCGGGTTAATTCGGCCGCGGCGATCACGTTGACTTCGTAGTGGCGGCGAAAATCGTCTGCCCGCAACTCCTCGAAGGTTTTGACGTCGAACACGCCAGCATTGTTTACAAGTATGTCCACCCGTTCAACCGAGCCAACCAGCCGATCCAGCGCCGCCCCATCGGTCAGATCCGTCGCCACGGCTTCGGCCTCACAGCCTGCGGAGCGAAGGTCAGAGACGACTGCGTCCAGTGCGCTTCCCGCGCGGTCCGCCGCCACGATCCTGGCGCCCTTGCCTGCCAGATCAAAGCAGATGGCTCGTCCAATTCCGCCTGCCGCGCCCGTGACTATCGCTACGCTCATCGGCCGAATCCCCCATCGGTGCCGTCGTCGCCACAAAGCGACTCTGGCAATATAAATCGGTTTAATATCAATTTATCGACAAAACATGAAGTGTCGAGCGAATTTATCGCCTATCATCATCTTTATCGATAATTATAACATTTGACACGCCTGCCACGCGAGGCTCGCAGTCAAACGCCGCTTTGACCTGGTCAGTCTAACGCCGGCGGCACGCTCAAAGATTCTGGCTGAAATCGCCGCGCCGGAAAAAGCGATCTTTGTCCATTTCAGTCGCGGCGGGTAGGCCGGAGCGGATCGTTGCATGCATCGCTAGCGCCCGCTTGATCGCTGCTCTTTCTTTGCAGGCCGCCGCCCACGCGGAAAGCGCCGGATGCCGGTCGGACTCGATCGCAAAGAACGGCAACTGCTCACCGAAGAGGTTCGACAGGCTGATGACCCACGTAAGCGAAGCCATATCGGCTATTGAATACTCGCTACCGCCGATGAAGGCAGTCTGCGACAGACGCTGCTCTAGGACCGTCCAGACCTCGGCGGCCTGATTCTTGTAGCGATTCAATGAATAATCGTGCCCAGAGCCTGCGTAACGCTGAAAATGAACAAGTTGCCCGCTAGCGGGTCCTTGGTTTGCGGCCTGAAACACAAGCCACTGCAAGCATTCCGTGCGCGCTCGGCCGGCACTTGGCAGGAACCGACCGTGTTTCTCTGCGAGATACATCAAGATCGCGGCGGATTCGAAAACCGGCAGCGCATTACCCTCTTCATCACGGTCGACGATGACTGGCACTTTGGCGATCGGGTTCAAGCGGCGGAATTCGGGAGAGAACTGATCGCCCTTCCACACGTCAAGCGGCCTAAGGACATAAGCTTCCCCGACCTCCTCAAGCATGATCTCAACCTTGAGAACGTTGGGCGTGGTGGCGCAATAAAGTTCAATCATGCAGGCCATCTGATTGGCGCGCCACCGACAGCAAACCAGCAGTCGTCCGTGACAAGTGCTCGGTCAACACTCGTTCCCCCATTTCCGCGTCGCGCGTCACGGCTGCCGTTACCAGTGCTCGGTGTTCTGCAGCCACATCGCGGCCCACTTCGCCGCCCATCGTCCGCGCCCAAATCCGATACAAGTCGGCGCTGTCACGCAATTCCGCAACGACCTTCTCCAGCCGCGGGCTCCCACTGCCTGCGCACAGCGCGCGGTGGAAAGCACGATGCGCCTGCCGCCAAGTCGCGGCATGCAGCGGCGCCTCAGTGATGAAAGGGGTACGCTCAAGCGTGTGATGTGCCGCCACGACCGATGTCTCCCAGACAAGATCGCCGTTTTTGATACTGTCGACAAAGGCCATTACTTCGAGCCTTAGCCGCAGATTGGTCAGGTCTACCAGATCGTCAACCGACAGCTGCGCAACGGTGAACCCGCGTTTCGGGTTTGACACGACCAATCCCTGTTCACACAGGCGTGTCAGCGCCTCGCGCAGTACCGTCTGGCTTATACCGAAGCGCTTAGACAACTCGACTAGCTTTAGCCGTTCACCGGGCAGAAGGCGGCTTTCCAAGAGCTCGAAGCGCAGCGCCTCAAACACATGATTGGTTCGAAGTCCCTCGCCCTCAGCACTTCCCTGCATCGACCTCTCCCAGTTGACCGTTCACTCACATTGCCATGCGGAATTCTGACAAACAATCGATAATACGGCAAATTTTCGCGTTTCGATCCAGCTCTTATGAGATTTCAACTTTGGTCGACAAAGTTTCACATCTCTGCGGTCTGGACTTTGGTCGCCGTCGCCCGAAAAGTCTATTTCCGGCGGCATGTGTTACCTTTGACACGTCTGCGCCCGAAACGCCGTCGCCGCCGGGTCGCGCCAAGGCTGTTCGCGTTGACCGCCCCATTGTGCGGAAGCGCGCGGCCATCTGGGGCATCGCACTGCCAATCGGGGGCGGACGCCCCCACCGGCCGCACGACTGCGTCAGACCGGCACGAAATCAGCGGCTTGAAGGTTTTCCGGATGACCTTTGCACCCGGCAAGTTTTATCGACAGATTGACAAGAAATCCATTTCAGGCCATCAGAAGTCCCGCTGCCGGAAGGTCGGCCACCGTTCGGCAAGTTGGAGTTGCATGTCTGGAAACACCACGGGCCGCGCCGAAGGCAGAGCCAGCGTGCGCCCAATCGACCAGAGCTTGTTGCGTTCGCCATCTGGCCGGATCGGCCCTCTGCCACCGTTTTCGCAAGGAACCACGCCCCATGAGCCTACTTTTCAGCGCTACCCAAGTCGGGGGTGTCACCCTTCGCAACCGTGTCGTGGTGCCGCCGATGTGCCAATATATGGCCACCGATGGGCTGCCTTCCCCCTGGCACCACATGCATTACGGCAACATGGCGGCCTCTGGCGCCGGCCTGGTGATCGTTGAATCGACGGCGGTCGTTGCGGGGGGCCGCATCAGCCCCGCCTGCCTTGGGCTTTACAGGGACGATCAAGAAGCCGCCCTGCGCGACATGCTGGATCGCATCCGCAGCTTTTCGGACTGCAACTTCGGCATTCAACTGGGGCATGCCGGGCGCAAAGCCTCGTGCGAGCCCTTTGATTCCTATGGCTATGTCCCGCCCGACAATGGCGGCTGGTCCCCCATCGGCCCCTCGGCGCTCCGCCACAGCGAAAGCTGGCCGTTGCCGAAGGTGATGGACAAGGCGGATATCGAAGCCGTCGTTGACAGCTTTGTGCAGGCGGCGCGCCGCGCCGATCGTGCCGGCTTTGCGCTTGCCGAAATCCACGCCGCGCATGGCTATCTGATCAGTTCGTTCCTGTCGCCGCTGGCGAACGCGCGAACCGACGCCTATGGCGGGCCGCTGGAAAACCGGATGCGGCTTGCGGTAGAGGTTGCCAGGGCGGTTCGCAATATCTGGCCAAGGTCAAAGGCGCTTGGCCTGCGGCTGAACGGGACCGACTGGAAAGAGGGCGGCATCACGCTGGACGAAACCGTGGTGGTCGCGGCGGCCCTGCGCGATGTGGGGGTGGACTATGTCTGCCTTTCCAGCGGCGGCAATTCCCGCGGGCAACAGTTGCCCGCGTTGGAGCCGGGCTATCAAAGCTTTCTGGCCGAGGCTGTTCGGCGGTCGACCGGCATGATGACAATGGCGGTCGGCATGGTGCTGACCGCGACGCAGGCCGACGAACTTTTGCAGCAGGGCAAGGCTGATCTGGTTGCCGTTGGGCGCGCGGCGCTGGACGACCCACGCTGGGCGCTGCACGCGGCGCAAGAGCTGGGCGATGAGATTGCCTATCCCAAGCCGCACTGGCGCGCAGGCGCCAAGGTTTGGCCGGGCTATCCCCTGGTGCATCGCAAGACCTGATCGGAGCCCGTGGACGTGACAAAGGCCCACCAAGGGTGTGAAACCTTGGCGGGCCAACCCCGCAAATGTGGCATCAGGGCCTTGCCGGAAACCCAAATCTATTTGGCCGGCCCGGGCGCCTCGCCGGGCCAGAGCGCAAGCAGGTTTTCCATGGTCGTCGTGTAATGGCCTACAAGCAAGGCGCAGGCCTTGCCCGCATCCCGTGCAATCACGGCGGACAGGATGTCTGAATGTTCGCGTTCGACATCGCGCGACAGGACCGTGGCCGTCTGGGCAAACCAAACGCGATACAGTTCGGTCGCGTTTGCAAGCGTTTCACTGAAATCGATCAGTGTGGAAATCCTGCAGGCCTCGATCAGCTTGGCGTGGAAATCCCGATGCGCCTTGAACCATTCGGAGCTGGTCTGCGGTTGGTCATCCACCTTGCGCTCGGTTCGCACAAGGCGGTGGTGAACGGCGGTCAATTCGGATTCCCAGGCCAAGCTGCCGCGTTCGATCGCAAGTGTCAGCGCCAGAGTTTCGACATGGCACCGGACCTTGGTAAGATCACGGAACTCGGCCTGGTTCAGCCTTGACACGAAATAGCCCTGCCCCGTGCTGCTTTGCACCAGACGGTCATGGCCCAGCAGAAGCAGCGCCTCGCGGATCACGGTGGTGCTGGCGCCGAACTCCTTGCTCAGCTGGCCGGGTTGAAGCCGGTCACCCGGTCGCAGCACGCCGCCCAGAATCCGCTGGCGCAGGCGCTGCGAGACATCGATCACCAGAGTTTTCGCTTCGCCGCGGCGGGACATGCGGTCTGAACTTCCTGTTGACGTCGAACTGGCTTGGCGTTCCACGGGGCGGCTTGTCGCAACCCGGGACCGCCGCGTCAAGAAACCACCGCCATAGAAAGACCTGCCCCGTCTGCGTTGACGCGCGAATATCCACGAACGCTTGAAGGCGCCGTAACGTCACGCGGGAGGTGCAGATCACCCGTCCCGCGGTCGGCGGCCAGCCTTTTCCGGTGACGCCCCCTGCAACCGACCCCCGCCCGGGCGCTAATTCGGCGCCGTCGCCAAGCAAGACCCCGCCACGGCGCGACCTTTTGGCGTCACTTTGCCGGGGTAAAGACACCACCGCCTGACGCAACCCGCCCGCCGTCGATCACCAGTTGGGACCCCGTTGTTCCCGACGCCAGATCGGAACACAGAAACACGACAGCGCCGGCAACCTCGGCGGGTTCGGCATACCTGCCCTGCGGGATTGTCGCGCGGGTGCGCTGGCGCACGCTTTCGGGGTTGTCGGGGGCCCGCCCGATCTCGACCTCGCGCATCATGCGGGTTTCAACCGGCCCCGGAAGCACAGCGTTCACCCGCACGCCAAAGGGGGCGCTTTCGGTTGATGCCACCTTGGTCAGGCCAGCTACCGCATGTTTCGACGCCGCATAGGCAGTCTGGCCCGCCGGACCGAAGATGGAGGCGGTCGAGGCAGTGTTGACCACGGCGCCAGACCGCTGCCGGTGCATCACGGGCAGAACGTATTTCAGGCCAAGGAACACACCCTTCACGTTGATGGCCATGACACGGTCAAAATCCTCTTCGTCATAATCGACAAGGGAACGAAGCGCCCCGATATAGCCCGCATTGTTGAAGAACGCATCAATGCGACCATGAGCGGACAGGCACGCCCCGACATAGGCCTGCACATCGGCGGCCTTTGTGACATCGGCCTGAAGGAGCTGCGCGGCCCCGCCTTGAGCGGTGATCTCGGCAACCGTTTGCCGGCCAAGATCGGCGTCCAGGTCAACCACCACCACTTGGGCCCCCCGCAGCGCGAATGCCAAGCCCGCTGCCCGACCAATGCCGCCGCCGCCACCCGTGATCAGCGCGACCTTTCCCGTGAAGTCCATTCATAACCCTCCTGCCTTGACTCTAACGTGATTCATCCGTCCAGACCGCGCCGACCCGGATGCAGATTGAAAATGGCCAGCCCCGCCAGCGCGATGCCAGAGGCGACAAGCCCTAGGCAGTCCAGGCCCGCTCGGCTGATCACCAGCCCCCCGACAGCACTGCCTAAGGCGACACCGATGTAGGTCGCCGTCGCATTCAGCGAGAGCACCAGCGTCTGATGGTCCGGCGCGTCGCGCACCAGCGTCATCTGCTGCGGCACCATGAAAAAGCCCGATGTGAATCCCCAGGCGAATGTTGCGCCCAGAAGAACGGCGATCGGAATGCTGCCCAGGGAAAACACCGGCAAGATCGCGGCAAACGCCGCCAGCACGAACATCAACAGGCGATGCGGGCCGAAGCGATCGGCGATCGGCCCGACAAGAAGCCCGCCGACAGAGTTTGAAATGCCGATCACCAGCAGCATCACCATCGGCGTGGCCACGGCCGTCTTTAGGGCCAAGGGACCGATATAGGTGTAGATCACATTATAGGCGCTGACCTGCAGCACCGTCAGCAAAAGCGACACCAGGGCCCTACCGTTCACAAGCAGCAGACGAAAGCTTGTGGGCGGTCT
This sequence comes from Pontitalea aquivivens, assembly GCF_046507575.1. Classification (NCBI taxonomy): domain Bacteria; kingdom Pseudomonadati; phylum Pseudomonadota; class Alphaproteobacteria; order Rhodobacterales; family Paracoccaceae; genus Pontitalea; species Pontitalea aquivivens. Next base: position 11,635 of record NZ_JBKFEY010000031.1, read on the forward strand.
GGAAGACGAGATCCGGCCTGGCGTCGTCAGCAGGATCGCCACCGAAGAAGCAAGCGTCAGCGCAAGCACCGACACCAGCACCTGGCGCCAGCCGATCAGCGTCTCCAGCCATATGCCAAAAGGAATGCCGGCGGCCTGCGACAGTGACATCGACAGGAAGATGACGGCAAGGTTGCGCCCCCGCCGTGCGGGGAGGCTCAGGCTGTAGACGGTGCTGGCCGCGATAGGGGTATAGGCCCCGCCGCCAACGGCCGCCAGCGCACGACCGATCAGGAAAAGTTTCCAATCCGGCGCCAGCAGGCACGTAAGCGTGCCAAGGGCCATCAGCGCCAATGATCCCAGAAGCATCCTGCGGCGCGGCCAACTGCCAGAAACATTGATCAGAATGGGGGACGTCAGGGCATAGCTCGCCGCGTAGATCACCATCATCAGACCGGCCTCGGCCGTGTTCACCTGCATGTCGCGCGCAATGGGTACCAGCAGGCCCACCACCAGGAACGCACCAAGGCCAATGGCGAAATTGCCCAAGCCGATCGCACCGATCGCCTTTGTCATCTGATCGCCGCCTTTCAAGGTCGCGGGCTTCGGTTCGGGAAGCGGGGCCTTTGGCAGCCGCTTCCCGCGCACTTCTCAGCGCGCCGCTGGCACGCTGCCCGACAGTCGGCGTCGGTCAGGCGGAACGACCGGTAATCCGGTCCAGCACCTGCGCGGCCAGGGTCATATCGCAGCGTTCACCGCGCCAGGCGACGTGGTGGTCGGTCCGCACCAGCACGAGAGGCGCCTGATAGATCGGCGCAACGGCCGGATCCTCGAGCCAAACAACCTTCAATGGGATGCCGCGCGCTTGCGCCACTGCTTCCAGCGCGGCGCTGGCCGTTTCGTCGCCAAAGTTGAGCAGGGTAAACCAGCGCCCTAGATGATCGTAAAGCGCGGTCCCATCCTTGAGGAACACGCTGGGCAGACGGGCGCCGGGAACTGTTGTCGGCTCGTAGACCGCGGGATCGGCGCTGTAACACGCGCCGGGCTCTGCCATCACGGCGGGGCTGTCGGCATAGACATAGCCGTATTCGATTCCCCAGGCCTCGTTTTCAAGATTGCCCAGTCGGGCAATTTCACGGCCAACCTCCGCGCGGCGGGCGTCGCCCTCTGGTCCCTGCAAATACAGCCGTTCATCATAAAGCTCACCGATCTGGCGGCGCACATCGCTGTTGGTGCCAGCGGCGTCGCGGTTGCGCAGCCCCGTGGCGCGACGCTCAGGGTCATAGCTTTCCAGCAGGCGCGGGTGGGCATAACCATGCAAGACAGCCGCCAGCTTCCACCCAAGGTTAGTCGCGTCACCAATCCCGGTGTTCATACCGTAACCGCCGGTCGGGATATACTGGTGCGCCGCATCGCCCACTAGGAACACACGGCCCTTCTGATAGGCATCTGCCACCAGAAGATGCGGGATCCAGTGGTTCGACACCAGGATTTCGCAGTCGGGATCATAGCCGAAAAACTGCCGCAGCGCCCAGCGCGGATCCACCTCATCGGGCAGCTTGCCGTCCTGCGTACGGGTGTGCAGTGTGAACACGTCCCGGTCGTTCTGGGCAATCAGCGTGCCGTGAACCGATTGATAGTGCCAGGCGATGCCGAACTTTTCGATGATGGAGTTGTCGCGCATGCGGAAGTGGGTCATGTAGCGCTGCATCACCCGCGGCGTGCCGCCAAGCCCGATGTCCAGCTCTCGGCGGACCTGGCTTCCGCCGCCGTCGCAACCGGCAAGGTAGGCGCAGCGGACCGTGAAGATTTTACCTGACTTCAAATCCTTGAGAGTTGCCGTCACCCCGTCCTCGTCCTGCTCCAGCGCCTCGAATGCGGTATCGTAGCGCAGGTCGACCAAAGCATGCTTTTCTAGAAGCTTGCGAAGCTCCGGCTCGATCACGACCTGTGAGACGCGCATCGAGGGCTCCAGCGGCTGCGTGCCATCGTTCTTTTCGGCGATCGCGGCACGCCAGTCATCGACGCTGGGGTAGACGAAACGGTGCAGCTCGGCTCCCTTCAGATCGGTGATCCAGGTCACGTCGAACGGGTTCTTCGTTGGCACCGCCGCGGCGCGCAACTCGTTCGCGATGCCCAGACTGCGGAACAGCTCCATGCTGCGGCCATTGGTGATGTCCATCTTGGGATGGCGCGTGGTGGTGCGGGCGCGCTCCACGATCAGCGAGCGAATCCCTCGCTGCGCGAGGTCAAGCGCAAGCGTCATTCCCACGGGGCCTGCCCCGGCGATCAGAACTGGTGTGTCAATCATTTCGCATCTCCCCAACCATGGAACGCTCGATCCAAGGCATGCTAGCATTTCAGTTTCGCGTGAACAGCTTCAACCCGATAATTCACATCCTCTCGCCAAATGCAATATTCTCGTTAATCGCAAATATTATCGCTTGATCTCAGTCACAGCCGCAAGGTAGCATGTTAGCATTGCAGGCTTGGGAGGGCGGCGTGAGGGTTGCATTGATCACAGGGGCGGCGCAGGGAATCGGCGCGGCGATGGCAAGGCGTTTTCTGGACGGCGGATATGCTGTCGTGGCCAGCGATGTCCTTGCCGAGGGCCTTGAACAGCTTCGGGCAAGCGCCCCCGACCGCGTGGCCACGATCGTTCAGGACGTGAACGGCGACTCTGCTCCGGAAGATGCCGTGGCCCTTGCCATGGACCGGTTCGGACAGCTTGACGTCTTGCTCAACAACGCGGGCATCGGCGGGGCTAAACCTGTCGGCGACGAACGCGACGAAGATCTGGACCGCTTTCTTGCTATCAACGTCAGGGCGCCTTTGCGCTATTGCCGTGCCGTGCTGCGTGTGCTGAAGCCCGGCGCCAGCATCGTCAACACCGCCTCGATCTTTGGCCTGCGGGGCAGCGCCGGAGCCGGCGTATATTCGGTGTCGAAGGCCGCGATGGTTGGCCTGACCCGGCAGATGGCGGCCGATTACGGCCCGCAAGGCATTCGCGTCAACGCTGTGGCCCCCGGTGTCATCCGCACCTCGATGACGGCCGAGCGAATCGACAACGCCGATCCGACGTTCCAGCGCCGCATGGTCAACACGACCCCGTTCCCGCGGCTGGGCAAGCCGGAAGACATCGCCTCGGGCGCATTCTTTCTGGCGTCTGACGAAGCTTCGTTCATCTCGGGCCATGTTCTGGTCATTGACGGCGGCTGGCTGGCCGCGAATTCCCCGCAAGGCTGAGGGCAAGAGATGAGCAAACCGGCAGCGACACGTCTTGAAAACCGTCGCATCATCATCTTTGGCGGCGGTTCTGGGATCGGCAAGGCAACCGCAGCCCTCTTCGCACGCGAAGGCGCGCGGCTGGCCCTGGTCGACCGCAACCTTCAGGCGGTGCAAGACGTGGCCCATCCGCTTCGCGGGCTGGCATTGCAGGCCGACATCACCGATGAAGCCCAGGTCTGCGCGGCACTGGATGCGGCGCGGAACGCGCTGGGCGGGATCGACGGGCTGGTGATCACCGCCGGCATCTTTGACCCGGCCAACCTTCGGGACACCACGCCAGATCTGTGGAACCAGGTTATCGCGGTCAACCTGACGGGCACCTACCTGATCTGCCGCAATGCCCTGCCGCATCTTTACAATTCGGGCAACGCCACGATCGTGACGCTTGGGTCCGGCGTTGCGCTGGTGCCGCCTGGGCCCACCTCGGCCGCTTATGTGGCTGCCAAGGGCGGTGTCATTTCCATGTCACGCCAGATTGCCATGGAAGCCGCACCCCATGTTCGGGTGAATTGCGTCTGCCCCGGCATGGTGGAAACCCCGATGACGCAGAGTTTCCTCAAGACCGCGTCCGGAGAAAGCAAACCCGAGATCACCAACAACTATGCGCTCAAGCGGACCGCCACCGCAGAGGAGATCGCCGCCGCGATCCTTTTTCTGACCAGTTCGGAATCGAGCTTCGTGACCGGCACCACCATGGCAGTGGACGGCGGACGAACCTTCCACTGAAACGGGCAGCGCGCACCCACAACCAACAGGAGGCTCCCTTGGCCTACATGATCTATACAGAAGATTGCGAACATGGGCCCGCTATCAGGGAACAGAATCGCGACGCGCATCTGGCCTATCTAGACAGCAAGATGGAAATTCTCATCGCCTCGGGCGGACTACAGGACGAGACCGGCAAATCCATCGGCGCTTGCATCCTTGTGGATCTGGATACCCTTGCAGAGGCACAGGAATTTGCCGCGCAAGACCCTTTTGCCATCGCAGGCCTGTTCCGCACGATCACCATCCAGCGCTGGAACCAGTTCTATCTGCACGGGCGGAAAGACAGACAGCCGTTTCACGCCCTTCCTCCGCTGGATTGACCAGCATCTCTGAATGAAAAGGAGGCCTGGATGGATTTCCAGATTGCGCTGATTCTGTTTCAGGACGGGATCACCTCAGGTGCCGTTTACACAATGCTGGCGCTTGGTTTTGTTCTTATCTTCACCACGACGAGGATCATCTTTGCCTCTTATGGTGATCTGATCGCCTATGCCGCGCTGACGTTGCATGCGCTGCAGAATGGCCGCCTTCCGGGGACGGTGCTTCTGGTGGTGGTGCTGGCTGTGGTAGCCACCCTTGCCGAAATTCACCGCCTTGTGCGCAGCGGCGACACCCGGCGGATCGGGCATGCCCTTTTGTGGTGGCTGGCGTTTCCGCTTGTGCCGGTGACGATTGGCTATGCGCTCAGCGGATCTGACCTGCACCCCGCCGTTGAAATGGCGCTGACGATCTTTCTGGTGTTGCCAATCGCACCCCTGCTTTACCGCATCGTGTTCCAGCCGATCGCGACCGCGTCCACCTTGACGCTGCTGATCGTGGCGCTGGTCTTGCACTATGTCATTTCGGGTCTGGCGCTGATGTTCTTCGGGCCTGACGGTGCGCGAACCACGGCCTTCATCCGCGGCTCGGTCGACATCTTCGGGCTGACCATCCAGTCCCAACTGATCGCGGTGCTGGTCGTGGCGATCCTGCTGTCGATCGGGCTATCGCTGTTCTTTGCCAAGACTATTTCTGGCAAGGCCCTGCGCGCGACGGCCTATAACCGTGACGGTGCGCGGCTGGTTGGAATTTCCACCGACCGCGCGGGCGCCATCGCTTTCATCCTTGGCGGTTTTATCGCTTCGGTGGTTGGCATCCTGATCGGGTCGTCGGTCACGATCTACTACGACTCTGGGCTGATGATTGGCCTGAAGGGCTTTGTGGGCGCGGTTCTCGGCGGCTTTGTCAGCTATTCGATGGCCGCCGTCGGGTCGGTTCTGGTTGGCCTGACCGAGGCTTATTCCTCGTTCTTCGCCAGCGCCTACAAGGAAATCATCGTGTTCCTGGCGGTCATTCCGATCATCCTGCTGCGCGTGTTCCTGTCAAAGTCCGTCGTTGAGGAAGAGGAGGAACACTGATGATGACCGACAGACAGCAAATCCTTTCGTTGCCCCAAAACCCGCACAAACGCACCCTGGCCATCGTTGCCGCGCTTGCGGTGCTTCTGGTCGCACCGCTGTTCTTCAGCTCTTTCGCCATCTCATTGTTCAATCTGGTTGGCATCTATGCGATGGCCACGCTTGGGCTGACGCTGTTGACCGGGTCAGGTGGCGTCACCTCTTTCGCGCAGGCAGCCTTCATGGGTGTGGGAGCCTATACCTCGGCCTATTTCAGCCTTCGATTGGGCCTTGATCCCTGGCTGGGGCTGATCGCCGCCCTGGTGCTGACCGGCATCTGCGCGGGTCTGATGGGGGCTGTCACGCTGCACCTGGGCGGGCATTACCTGCCGATCACAACGCTGGCCTGGGCTGTGGCCCTGTTCATGGTGTTTGGCAACCTGACCGCGGTCGGGGGCCACAGCGGCATCGGAGATATCACGCCGATCTCGATCTTCGGCATCGCGCTGGACCGCCCGCAAAAGGCGTTCTACCTGGTCTGGGGCTTTCTGGTGCTGTCGCTGTTCGGCGCCGCCAACCTTCTGTCGTCGCGTCAAGGTCGAGCAATCAGCGCTCTGCGGGGTGGTCCTGCCCTGGCAGAAAGCCTTGGCATCAACGCGCTTCGGATGCGTCTGATCCTGTTCCTTCTCGCGGCCGAGCTGGCCTGCGTGGCGGGCTGGCTGTTCGCACATACGCAAACCTTCATCTCACCCTCCTCATTCGATCTGAACCAGGGCATGCAGATCCTTCTGATGTCGGTGCTGGGCGGTGTGGGCAGCATTTTTGGCGCGGTGGCAGGTGCCGCGGCGGTGACCTTCGGCAAGAATGCCATTCAGGATCTGGTGCCGCTGATCGGCCTGAACGCCGGCACCTTCGAGATCGTGATTTTCGGGATCGCTTTCATCCTGATCATTCAAAAGGCTCCCAAGGGACTTTCGCCGATGCTGGCTCGCTTCCTTCCAGAACCGCCACGTAAGAAGCTTGGCGAAAGCGCTCACAAGGCACTGCACTACAATCGTGCCGGCCGGCCGGGATCTGCCGACATTCTTCTGCAGGTCAAAGGGCTGCAGAAGCGGTACGGAGGCCTCGTAGCTGTGAACGATGTTTCTTTCGATGTACGTCCGGCGACAATCCACGCCGTCATCGGGCCGAATGGAGCGGGGAAAAGCACGACCTTCGACCTGATCAGCGGGATGCAAACGCCGACCGCGGGTTCGGTGTACTTCAACGGGGAGCGGATCACAGGAACGAAGGCGCGGTCATTGATTGGCAAGGGCCTCTCACGCACCTTCCAGCACGTCAAGATTCGGCCGAACTACAGCCTGTTGGAAAACGTGATGATGGGGGCGCACTGGCGGATGACGGCCGGGTTCCTGGCAGGCGTCCTACGCCTTAACCAGCGCGAAGAATTGGCTTTTGCCGACATGGCCTTGGCTGCACTGCGCGAAGTCGGGCTTGACGCCACCCCCCACGCTCAGGCCGGAAACCTTGCACTTGGTCCGCAGCGCTTGCTCGAAATCGCGCGTGCGTTGGCCTCAGATCCCCGGATGGTGGTCTTGGACGAACCCGCAGCTGGTCTGCGCGCACAGGAAAAACAGGCCTTAGCTTCGCTGTTGCGCCGGTTGCGCCAGTCCGGGGTGACCATTCTGCTGATCGAGCATGACATGGATTTCGTGATGGGTCTTGCCGACACCATCGTAGTCCTGGAGTTCGGCCGACTGCTTGCCGCCGGAACGCCCGATGAAATCCGCGCCAACGAACGGGTCCAGGCAGCCTACCTGGGAGAGGAGGTGTGATGGAACTCTTGAACGCATCTGACATCAACGTCAGCTATGGCAAGATCAGCGCGATCCACAACGTCTCGATGCAGATCCACGAGGGTCAGATCGTGACCATCGTGGGTCCGAACGGCGCGGGGAAAAGCACTTTCCTCAAGTCGCTGATGGGCTGGCTTCCCTATGAGGGCAACGTGCGGTTCGGCGGCCGCGCGGTTGATGCTCTGAACCTGCAGGACCGGGTGAGCCAGGGCATGGTGCTTGTCCCCGAAACGCGAGAGCTGTTTTCGCAGATGACAGTGGCCGACAACCTGCTTTTGGGCGGCTACATCCATCGCAACAAGGGCCGTGCCGGGCTGAAGGCCGATCTTGACAAGATCTATGATCTGTTCCCGCGTCTGCGCGAACGGATGCACCAGCAGGCGGGCACGCTTTCGGGTGGGGAACGCCAGATGCTGGCGCTGGGGCGCGCCTTGATGAGCCGCCCGCGCCTGCTGATGCTGGACGAGCCGAGCCTTGGCCTTGCCCCCCTGATCGTCCGCGAGATTTTCGCGGCCATCGGGCAATTGCGCGCGTTGAATGTCAGTATCCTGCTGGTCGAACAGAACGCGCGCGCCGCCCTGCAAACGGCAGACTACGGCTATGTTCTCGAAACCGGTGAAGTGCCTTTGCACGGCCCCTCGGCGGATCTGCTGAAAGATCCGCGGGTCACCCACGCCTATCTTGGCTCTTCGGCAACCTGAGCCTCGATGATTGCTGAAACTCAATGTTCCAACGGGAGGAATGGACTATGAAAGTGAAACTAGGACTTGCCGCATCAGTCGCGGCCATGGCGCTTCTGGCTTTGACAAGTGCCGTGCAGGCCGATGTGACCATCGGCGTCGTGCATTCGCTGACCGGTGGTGCGTCGGCCCAGGGTGTGCCGCAGAACCAGGCCATCGCGCTGGCGCTGCCCAAAGAGATCGGCGGCGAAAAGGTCAAGGTCATCGTGCTGGATGATGCCACCGACCCGGCGGTTGCGGCGCGCAATGCGACCAAGCTGATCGAAGACGAAAAGGTCGACCTCATCATCGGGCCGACCATCACGCCCAGTGCCATCTCGATGGCGCAGATCGCCACGGCGGCCAAAGTGCCCTACATGCCTGCCGCGCCGGTGAAGCTGGGCGATGCGCGCGATGAATGGATCTTCAACGTGCCGCCGCCGCCCGAAAAGTGGATCCTTCCCGTCGTGGCCGACTTCAAAGCGCGTGGGATCAAGACCGTCGGCTTCCTTGGCTTCTCGGATGCTTGGGGCGACATTAATATGGCCGCGCTGAAGAAATATGCGGCAGAGGGCGGCTATGAGATCATCGCCGACGAACGCTACGCTCGCGCCGACACCTCGGTGACCGGTCAGGTCTTGCGGCTAGTTTCGGCCAACCCGGACGCAGTGTTCCTTGGTGTTTCGGGTGCGCCGGGCGTGCTGGGCAACCTCTCGGTCAAAGAGCGGTATCAGGGCCCGATTTACAACAGCAACGGCGTCTTCAACGCCACCTTCCTGACGCTGGGCGGCGCGGCCCTTGAAGGGGTGCATGCCGTGATCGGCGCCATCGGTGTTGCGGATCAGCTGCCTGAGAGCGAAGCGCGCAAGGCTGTCGCGCTGGACTTCGTCAGCAAATACAACGCTGAACATGGCGAAGGCAAGGCCGATGCGATTTCGGGCTTCGGCTATGACTCCGGCCTGATCGCCGTTGCTGGCATCGAGTATGCGCTGACCAAGGCCAAGCCGGGCACGCAAGAGTTCCGTGCGGCCTTTGTCGAAGGTCTGCGCAACCTTGACCGCCTGCCGGGCACCCACAGCTACTACACCTTTGCCGACCCGACATGGCCGTGGGGCGTGGGCGATGACGCCGCGTTCCTCGTGAAGGTCGAGGGTGGCAAGTGGCGCCTCGCCAACTGAGCAACCGCGCGTCATGCCGCTTTGCGGCGGCATGACGTCCCCACAAGAAGGGTTCTATCATGTCTAGCGCCATTCCAGGCTTTCATGAACTGCGTATCTACAAGATTGAGCCTGGCCGTGTGCAAAACATGGTCGAGCGCTTTCAAGGTGGGCTGTCGTGGCTGTTTCCGCGTCACGGCGTGAACGTCATCGGCGGCTGGTGCGGCATCATCGGGCCAGAGAACGCCAACTTCGTCTATCTGATGCATTGGCGCAGCTTTGAAGAGCGGCAGGCCGCCTTTACCGCCTTTGCTGCGGACCCTGACTGGCACCGCGTTCGCAAAGAGACAAATGCCGGCTCGGAATTCCTTGAGGAGTTCGAGATCCATCTGCTGCAACCATTCCTGTCGCATGGACTGGACCGGGCCCTACCCTTTGACAATCCCGACGCGGTGCATGAGCTGACGATCTATCCCGGCAAGACCGGCATGTTCGGACCGATCCGCGACCGCATGACGGAATACGAACTTCCCCAGCGCGAACGGATGGGGGCGCGCACTCTTGGCGCCTTTGACGCCTTGACCGGCCCGCGCCTTCCGACCGCTCTGAGCCTGGTCGAGTGGCCGAACCTAACGGCCTGGCAGCAGGCGCAGGTCGCCCCTGTGGCAAGGCAGGCCCTGATCGACCGCGTTGCCGACGAAAAGTCCCGCCATGGTCGCCAGGCGCTTGGCCGGGCAACGCAATACGTTCTTGAGCCAGTTCGCGTCGACTGGGCTCCGATCGAACGGACCAGAAACTGAAGCAACCGCCGCAATCTCGCGGTGCTACTAACAAGGACATGTCATGCGGCTAGTATCTTTTGAAATCGACGGACAGTCGAGCTACGGTCTCGTCGAAGGGGACCACATTCGCGAAGCATCGGCCCCCTTGCGCGCGAAATACCCCGACCTGCGGTCGGTGCTGGCGGCGGATGCCCTGAACGATCTGGGTCAGTCGGTGGGTCGGCGGCTGGAGTTTTCCGAGGTGACCCTGCGGTCGCCGCTTCCCAACCCTGACAAAATCCTGTGTGTAGGGCTCAACTACCTGACCCACATCAAGGAGACCGGCCGGGACGCGCCGAAGCAGCCTTCCTTGTTCGTGCGCTTCCCGTCGTCGGTCCGCGGACATGGCGTGCCTTTGATCCGCCCCCGCGTGTCAAAGCAATTCGACTTTGAAGGTGAGCTGGCGGTGGTCATTGGCAAACGCGGGCGCCACATCGACCGTGCTACGGCCCTTGATCACGTCGCAGGATACAGCGCCTTCAACGACGGCTCGATCCGCGATTTCCAGCGCCACACCACCCAGTTCTGGCCGGGCAAAAGCTTTGACGACAGCGGATCGATGGGGCCTTGGCTGGTCACCAGCGATGAGGTGCCGGACCCCACGGCGCTGCACCTTCGCACGCTGCTGAACGGCGAAGAGATGCAGTCTGCCCCGCTGTCAGACCTTGCCTTCACCATCCCCGACATCCTGGCCTATGTCTCGCAAGTGACCGAACTGCTGCCGGGCGACGTCATCGCCACCGGCACCCCGGGCGGCGTCGGCCTGTTCCGCGAACCGCCCGTCTTCATGAAGCCCGGCGACCGGATCGATGTTGAGATCACCGGGATCGGCACCCTGTCGAATACCATTGTCGACGAAGTGGCGAGCTGAGCCGACCGGCTTTGCAAGCCTGGGAAGGACCGCATGACCGATACGAACCCGCATTCCGAAACCGCGCCGTTTTGCGCCGGTGATCTGGCCGAAAAGGCCGTCTTCGCCCGCTACCGGGACGCCACGCCGATTGGCCCTTGGAATGCGACCATCGCGTCACTTCTGGCGCATCGGTCCGTGCGATCCTTTCTGCCCACACCACTTGCGCAAGGCACTCTTGAAACGCTCATCGCTGCGGCTTCGTCAGCGCCGACCTCTTCCAACCTTCAGGCCTGGAGCGTGATCGCCATCACCGACGCCGGGCGCCGCGCCAGTCTGGCCCGGATTGCGGGAAACCAGCAGCACATTATTGATGCACCGCTGCTGCTGGTCTGGATCGCAGATCTTTCGCGGGCCCAGCGTCTGGCCACAGACGCCGGGCTGAACCTTGACGGTCTGGACTATACCGATACCTTTCTTGTGGCATCGTTGGACGCCGTTCTTGCGGCGCAAAATGCCCTGATCGCCGCAGAATCGCTGGGTCTGGGCACCGTCTACATAGGCGCGATCCGCAATGACGCACAGGCCGTAGCCGACATTCTTGAGCTGCCGCCAAATGCCTATGCCGTCGTCGGTCTGGTGATCGGCCACCCCGATCCGGCAAGCCCGACGGCGATCAAACCGCGGCTGCCGCAATCCGCCATTCTACACCGCGAACGCTATCGTGCAGAAGACCCCGAGGTGCTGGTGGCCCATGACCGCGCCACCGCCGCGTTCCGGGCGGAACAGGCCCTGCCCGCGCAAAACTGGCGCAGCCTGGTGCTGGGTCGGCTGCAAACCACCGCGGGGCTCAGCGGCCGCGAGCGATTAAAAGCCGCGCTGGAACGTCTGGGGTTTCAACTGGGCTGACGGGGCCAACAAATCCCTTGAGATCACTTTTGATGCAGGCCAATTCTGAGTAGTCAGCCAAGGCAGAGGCACAAATCCAATGCAGAAAGGCAATAGATGATCGCTGGCGAACGGCACTCCATCCGGCAATCAACCCGGCGTCTGGGGTTGTCAGACATCGTATACAACGAAATCAAGGATCGCCTGCTGCGTGGAGAATTCCAGACGTCGGACGCCATACCCATCGACCGGCTTGCGTCAGAGCTTTCAGTCAGCCGACACCCCGTGATGGAGGCGCTGAAGCGGCTGTCGGTCGAGGGGTTCATTACCATCCTGCCCCAGATCGGCTGCCATGTCCGGCGCTATGAGCCGAATGACATCTCGGATTTCTTCCGGCTTTTCGCGGAAGGCGAAGCCCTGATCGCCGAACTTGCTGCAGAACGCGCAAGCGCGGCAGACATCGCCACGCTGAAGGAAATCTCGGCGCGGATAGGCATGCTGCGCGAGTTGCGCGACGATCCCGCCATCGGGCTGGAATACCGCCGGCTGAACCGCCAGCTTCATTTCGAGATGCGTAGGGCCGCGCAATCGGAGTCGGTAGCGGAAATCGTGGAAACCCTTGGCGACCGCAGCGACTTCTTCATTGCCGCGTCGCGGCTGCAAGTGTTCGTCGACCGCCTGTCGCGCGCCCATGACGAGCATGAGGCAATCATCGCCGCAATCGAAGACCGCAACCCCAGCCGCGCCCGAGCGATTATGCGTGCGCATATTCTCCACATCGAAGAACGCTTGCGGGCCGCTTTCAGCTAAGCCCGCAAGCGGTCATGCCGCCCGATGGGGGCGGCGTGCCGTGGTCAGGGCCGGGCCATGCCGCCCAGTTCCTTGCCGACAATATAGCCAAAGGTCAGGGCCGGCCCCAGCGTGATGCCGGCGCCCGGATAGGTGCCGCTCATCACCGAGTTCATGTCGTTGCCAACGGCGTAAAGACCCGGGATCGGCCGATGGTCGGCGTCAACCACCCGCGCAGCGCCATCGGTTTGCAGGCCGATGGTCGACCCGATGTCACCCGGAACGATCTGGATGGCGTAGAAGGGGGCCGTCTCGATCGGCGCAAGACAGGGATTCGGCTTGACGGCCGGATCGCCGAGATGTGAGTCGTAGATGTTTGATCCCTTGCCGAAATCTTCATCCACACCCGCGCGGGCAAAATCATTGTGGCGGGTGACGGTCTGGGCAAGTGTCGACGGATCGACGCCGATTTCGCGGGCGAGCGCTTGAAGGGTGGCCGCCTTGCGCAGATACCCGCTGTCCAGATAGGGCTTGCGCGGGTAAAGTCCCGGCCGCACCAGCCCCATCCCATACTTGCCCAAAAACTTCTCGTCGCAGATCAGCCAGGCCGGAACACTACCGCCCTGACTGTCATCCAGCATGCGGAGCATGAAGTCATGATACGAACTGGCCTCGTCTACAAAGCGGCGGCCCGAGGTGTTCACCGCGATCAGGCCTGGCTTTGCCCGGTCAAGAAAAAGGTGGGGAAACCGGATCACGGTGCCATCGCGCTTCTTGTGCAAGGAGACCGGCGTGTAACTGACCGGATCGACGACATCTTCGGCAAGCCGGCCGCCAAGGCGCAGCGCAAGCTTCTGGAGCCCGCCCTTGTTTTCCTTCGGTGCCATCGTGAAGTGGCTTTGCGGGGTTGGGGTATAAGTCTTAACAAACGCCTCAGAGGCAGGCGCCCCCCCGCCCGCAAGCACAATTCCGCAACGCGCGGTAATCTGATGCTCCCGCCCACCGTGCCGGAACCGCACGGTATCGACGCGATCGCCGGTCTTTTGCAGATCGACCACATCGCAGCTGTCAAACATCGGAACTCCGGCATCCAGTGCCGATTTCATCAACTGCGCCGCAAGGGAGTTACCCTGCACAAGGCGCGTGCCCCGTGGATGGCGCAGACGCTGCAGAAGATAGCTTGAGACCATCTTGGTCGAAGCCCAGAAATCACGCGGAGAGTGCAAGGTGCGCATCAGCTGCGCGATGTCACGGGCACTGACCATCATGCCGCCAAGCACCAGAAACTCGCGGATCGGCCGACGCAAGCGCCTGAACCACGGCCCAAGCGCCGCCCCGTCATAGACCTGGGGGTCAAGCGCCCGGCCACCTGTCTTGGCACCGGGGCGATGGGGCTGGTAATCCGGGGCAAGCGCCCGCGGGATCAGCCGAAGCGCGGTGTGCCCATGCATGAAATGCACCATTTCGGCGCCATGCGCGATGAAGGCATCCACCAGATCGGGCCTGAACTTGTTCCCCGCAATGGATGCGATATAGGTCCGGGCCTCCTCAGGTGTGTCCCTGTGACCGACACTTTCCATCATGGGATTGCACGGCACCCAGACCACCCCGCCGGACATGGCCGTGCTGCCACCAAAAACCGAGTCGCGCTCCAGCAACAGAACTTCAGCACCAAAATGCTTGGCGACGACTGCCGCAGACAGCCCTGCGGCCCCCGATCCCAGTACAATGACATCGGCGGCTTTTGGAAATTCAGACATCTCTCACTTCCCCAGTTTTGTTCTTCATCTGCGATACAAAACTCTTCTCCCGCTCAGGATCAGAGACATCAAAGTTTCTGACCCAATCCAACCCCAATCGCAACCGTTATTGATCTATTTTATCGTTAAAGACTGAGATTATCGTCTAAGTATCCTTGGACTATCTGCCCGTAGCGAATGCATTGTGCCTGCTCGTCTGGATCAACTGGGCCTAATCCGGTGATGATTGTCTCGGGTAGCACATCCCGCTTGGGCATGCCTCGGCTGATCGACCTTCCGGGCCGGGGTGATTCACTTTGCCGCTGTCCGATTAGCCCGCAAATACAGGGGCTTTCACCGCCACGGGCCGCACCCGTTTCCAGTCCAGCCCCTCGAGCAGCGCCATCAACTGGGCGTGGTTGAGCTGCACCCGGACAGGCCCGATCCGCGGCCAGCAGAACGAGGACTTTTCCAGCCGCTTCGCAAACAGGCACACGCCGGTGCCATCCCACCAGACGATCTTGACCCGGTCCGCCCGCTTCGCCCGGAACACGTAAAGCGCGCCGTTGAATGGATCTCTGCCGGCATCGCGCACCAGCGACAGCAGGCTGTCCGGGCCCTTCCGGAAGTCCACAGGTTCGCTGGCCAGATAGACCTTCACGCCTGACGGCATCATGCTGAGCGCACCGCACGCAGGATCCGGCGTAGCGCAGCTTCGCTGACGTCCGACCCGACACGGATCGTCACCCCGCCCATCACGATCTCCACCAAGGAAGTCTCCGTGACCGCCGTAATGTCCGCGTCCTGCTTCTTGAGGAAGGCCTTGCGCCAGCCGAACAGCTGCGGCGGCGAAATCCCCAGGCGGCGTGCCAGCGCCGAAACGTTCACGCCCGGCTCCAGCGCCGCCGCGAAGGCTGTCATCACGTCCGCCGTGCGCTGCGCAGCACCTGGGGCCGGGTGCAGATCGGCAGCGGGTTCGACTCGATCTCGAGGCGCACCCATTCGTCACGGTCGCGATCGGGGATCATCCGCGCATAGAGCGACAGGCCCAGGGTGTTGACCGTCTCGAACGTGTCGGCCGGGGCGTAGTAGATTTCGAAGAGCCCATCGACGCCTTCGGGATAGAAGATCGCCTTGTCGGTCGGCACGCCGAAGCCCAGGCCACCCCGGTAGCGGCGGAAGGTGATGCCGCCAAAACTGACCTCCTCGCCCACCCTGCCCCGCAGATCGGCCGCAGCGGCGGTGTTGAGATAGGTCTCGCGCACCTCTCTATGCGCCACCAGATCAGAAAAGAACGCCGAGCCGCATTCGGCGCGCAGCTGCACCGCACCGGCGGCGAGCCCGCCCAGACTGTCCTCGACGCTCTCGATCAGCGCCTGGCAGCGCTTGCGCAGCGCGCCGGAGGCCGGGCTCGCGTTATCGAGGTCGAAATCCACCTCTGTCGCCGGGGTGATA
>NZ_JBKFEY010000032.1:0-25864 GCF_046507575.1 Pontitalea aquivivens
TACTGTACGACGCGCAGATGCGGGCGCGCGCGTTCGGGACGCGGGGCGCTGATAAGGGTGCTCAACTGTGCGGCGTTCTGTGTCGCCGCTTCCAATACAGGATCATCGGCCAGATGCGCATAGCGCATTGTGGTCTGCAACTGGCTGTGTCCCAGAAGTCGCCCCACCATCTGGATCGGCATTCCGCCCGAGACCGCCATTGACGCATAGGTGTGGCGCAGATCGTGAATGCGCACATCCTTCAACCCGGCCCGTTCACGGATGCGCCGCCACGGGTGCTGCATGTCGGTCGCATAGCGTCCGGGCAGCTTGCCCGCGATAATATAGGGGTTGTCATCCAGCCGGGGCAGGGCGTCCAGCACATCGCGCGCCGCTTGGGGCAGGGGAATACGCCGTGCGCCGGTTTTGCTGTCGGGCAGTTCCATATGACGCGGTGTGATGTATTCCCATTTCAGCGTCTGGATCTCACCAAGGCGGCATCCGGTCAGGATCAAAAGCCGGAAGGCGGCCACGACAAAGGGCGTTTCGCTGCCTTCGCGTTCCACGTCCGTCAAGACTTGCCCAAGCCGTTGCAACTCGGTCTGCGACAGGAACCGCTCGTGCTTGTGTTCCCGATATTTCGGCACATGGCGGCAGGGGTTCGATCCGTCCCGGCGCAAGCCCCAGACTTCGGACTGGTTGAACATCTTGGACAGAACCCCAAGCGTGCGGTTGGCCTGATAAGGAATGTCGCGGTGCTTGTGATGCAGATCGGCAATGTCCTTGCGCTCCACGTCCACAACCTTGAATGCGCCGATGGCGGGAACAATGAACCTGTCGATAGCCCGGCGGTATTCCGAGGCGGTGGAGGGCTTGCAGCGCTCCTTGACGTGGCTTTCAAAGAAGCGTTCGCACAGGGCTGCCACGGTTGGCGCCCGGCGCTCCTGCGCGATTTCCTCGGCAGGGTTGTCGCCCTTTGCTACAAGCCCCATGACCTCGCGCGCTTTCAGCCGGGCTTGCTCTGCCGTGATATTGCCATGCCGTCCAAGGCTGATGCGCCGCGTGCGCCCGCCCTTGCGATATTGCGCCTGATAGGTCTTGGTGCCCGATGGCATGACACGCACGCCAAAACCTATGATCTCGCTGTCCCAGACAAAGTAGTTCTCTACCTGTGGGCGCATCCGACAGGATGATCCCGTGCTGCGCGAGCGGCTGAAGGAGTTGGCGCGGATCCGTCGCCGGTTCGGCTATCGGCGGCTGCATGTGTTCTTGCGGCGCGAGGGGCATTGGTCGCGCGGCAAGGTAGGTGATGGGCCCTGTGACGGCGCGCGATTGGATAGCCGGATCACCCCGGCTATCCGCCATTTCCTTATAGGCTATTCGATTGGCTCTCCTGCCACGTTTCCTCGCGAAGCCGGGCAGGTGTGCGGCAAATGAAGTCGTAGTAAGCCTGTGCGACGTTCACGACATGCATATGCGGCACATCGCAGAAGTCACGGGCCTGGAATGCCCAGACCAGGCATTGCCGCCGAAGCTCCTGATCCGCTGAAAGAGCCGCACCGGGGTTCCCCGGTGCGGCTTGTTGCGTTTGTGCGGTCGCCGGTGCGCTGTCGGACATCACCGCGCTTCCTTCATGGCGACATCCAGAGCATCGGAGAAGCTGACGCCCTTGTCCTGAACGATCCGACGTGCCGAGGCCAGAAGCGCATCCTGGCTGCGGTCGGCATGATACCCGTCAGGAATGTTGCCGCCCTGACGCGAGTTCGGGACCGTGCTGAACGGATCATTGCCAAGGTCCATCGCGCCGAAGGAAACAACCTGCGGCTGTTTCGCGAGATAGCCCATGAACCAGTCGCGTTGCGTGGTTTCGGCACCATCGGAGAACGAAACCGTGTCTGCCATATCCAAGCCAGTCGCGAACTCCAGCACCTCCGCCTTGAGGACGGGCAGAAGTCGCCCCTGATCGATGAGTTTTTCAAGCTCGTGATCCAGCTTCTCGCGCCGGACGGCTGCGACCTCGCTGCGCATGGCGGCAAACTCAGGGCTTTCGGCCTGTTGCTCGACCGGCTTGAGCGCGTCCAGTTCCTGCCTCAGGGCGGCAATCTCGGCCCGAAGCGCGGCGATGGTGTCGGCGGCTTCCCGCGCGGCAAGGTCGCGGGCGTCGAAGTCGCTGGCGAACTCGACCGTATTCGCCTCTGCCGAAAAGCTGACAGGCTTGAGGCCGGTCACGGCAGGCGCGGCACCGCCAAGGAAGCCAAGGTGCCGCAGGTAGAGCGTTCCCGGCACCGGATTGGCGGCGCTGTCAGGAAGAAAGAACGCCGCCGACACCTTCTTGTATCGGCCTTCCCGCACCGCCGCCGCGAACGCGGGGTCAACGTCGCGCAGGGTGCCGTTCAACTTGCCGCTCTTGCGGTCGAAGTCCATTCGATCAACCCAGCCATAGGCCGGGGCATCGGTCGACGGATGCCCCACGACTACGGGAGCCGGGGATTGCGCGGCATAGGGCGAGGGGATTACATCCCGTGCGCCCAGACAGGCAGCAGACTGAATGCGCCGAGCGCCATCCAGACCGCCATGGCGATCATCATCAGGTTCTCGGTGAGAGAAATGAAGCCGAGCGGTACGTTGCTCGACCCGCCCACGCAGGCGCATTTGAGTTCACGCCGGTCGATATAGACCGTCTTGAACACCGAAGTCGCGCCGATGGTGCCGATGAACAGGGCGACAGGAACCGACAGCCAGGTCAGCGCTCCGGTGATCATCAGGATGCCGGCCAGCCCTTCCGCGAAGGGATAGATGTAAGAATAGGGCACCCACCGCTTTGCCAGCAGGTCGTAGTTCAGGAACATCGTGGCGAAGCTCTCGACGTTCTGGAGCTTGAGCAGCGCCAGCACCGCCATGCTGAAGGCGATGAACCATTCAGCAGCCCGGATCGTGAAAGGCGAACCATAGGCGGCGAAGCTGGCGGCCAGCGCCATCAGCAGGGTCATGGCGAACAGCGCGATGACCGGCCTGTAGCTTGTCGCCTTGGGGTCCGCCACCGGCTTGCCGAGAAAACGGCGAAGATCGTCATAGCTGCCGATGCGCTTGTCCCTGATGAAGACCTGCGGCGTGGTCGCAACATCATGTTCGGCCTTGAAGGTATCGACCGCTTCGCGCGTGGCGAGGTGGTGATCCTCGACCGCATAGCCAGACCGCTTCAGCAGGTCCAAAGCCTTGAGGCCATAGGGGCAGGTGTGGTCCGGCGTCATCATCCGGTAAAGACGCGCCGTCTTTGCGGCGCCAACGGGGTCCGACATCTTCATGTCTCCTTCTCATCCTTGATTCGGAGCGGCCGGACTGTATATAAGTGCCGTACCATAGTACGGGATCAAGAGGAAAAGATGCTGACCATCGGAAAACTTGCCGAGGCGGGCGGCGTCGGTGTCGAGACCATCCGCTTTTATCAACGTAAGGATTTGCTCGGGACGCCTCCGCGCGACGGTGGTATCCGCCGCTACGGGAACGAGGATGTTCGCCGCCTCCGCTTCATCCGCAAGGCGCAGCAGGCGGGGTTCACGCTGGAGGAAATCCGGGAACTGATCGCCTTGGACTCGGGTCATGACCATCATCGCGCGCACGAGATGGCTGAAAAGCGGATGGTCAAACTTGATGAGCAGATAGCGGAACTGCAACGGGCCAGGCAGAGCCTGCAGCGGTTGGCGCGGGAATGTGCGGAAGGCAAATCCGGTTCCTGTCCGATCCTATCTGCCTTCGAGGTCTGAACGTCCACTTTGTCCCGCCTACCGGCCTTCGCTCTACGAAAGTGCTGCGCGATGGTCGAACGGCCGGTCTGGTGAGGCTGCACCGCAGCAAAGGCGTCTTTGATGAACGGCAGGAGTGGGCCGGGAGCTTTCTTTCCGTTGTCCACGTTGTCCGCCGTCAAGCTAGCAAGGGTTGCTTGGCGGACAAGGCGGACGGTGGCGAACAGTGATTCTCGGGGTTTGGGAGTGAAGGGTGGCCTTTGTCCTTGCCAGAACGCACCAGAGGATGCGCGCAGCTGCCCAAAGCGAGTGAGTTGGGAAAATTCTGTCCGAAAGTTTTCACATCAGCGTCTGGAAGCCGACCCGCCACTTCAGCCCGTGACCCGCATTTGCGGCGCTATGGGGGGGTGGCTTACCACTGGATGCAAACCGGTTCCTAACCGTTCCGGTCGAGCATCAGGAAAATACAATATTTTCAAGATGAAGGGTGGCGGACCCGGAGCGATTCGAACGCCCGACCCCCAGATTCGTAGTCTGGTGCTCTATCCAGCTGAGCTACGGGTCCACTGTGGGGCGGGATTTAGACTTCGTTCCTGGGGTTTGCAAGGGCAAAATTCGGAAAAGATCAGAAATGCGTGCGGCTCAGGCTGCGGCGTTGTCCAGGACAAGGTCCTTGGGCAGGTGCAACATGAATTCGGTGCCCTCGGAATCGGTGCGCACCAGATCCAGGCGACCGCCGTGGCCGCGCACCAGTTCAGCCGCGATGGCAAGCCCAAGGCCCGTGCCGCCCTTGCGCGTGCCCCCGGCAAAGGGCTGGAACAGATGCTCGCGCGCGCGCTCGGGCAGGCCGGGGCCGGTGTCGCCGACCCGAATCCACCAGCCGCTTTCCTCTTCGCCGGCGCCGATCTCAATGGTGCCGGGCCGCCCCGTCGCCTCGATCGCCTGACGGGCGTTTCGCACCAGGTTGGACAGGACGCGGTAAAGCTGTTCGCGATCGGCCCGGATCACCAGATTCGGCGCGATGTCGGTTACGAAATCCACCCCTGCGGCATGGGCCGACAGGGTTTCGCCATCGATCACCTCGGCGGCCAGCCCCGCAAGCATGAAACGTGACAGTGCCGGTGGCGGTTCTTCCGCGCGCCCGAAGGTCAGCGTGGTTTCGCACAGGTTCACCGCGCGCGAGATCGAATTGACCAGCTTTGGGGCCGACCGCTTCACCGCCGGGTCGTCGCTTTCCTCCATCCGGTCGGCAAACAGCTGCGCGGTCGTCAGGATGTTGCGCAGATCATGGCTGATTTTTGCAACCGCCTGACCCAACTGCGCCAGTCTTTCCTTCTGGCGCAACGCCGCCGTCAGGTCGCGCTGCATCGAGGCCAGCGCGTCCTCGGCCACGCGCAGTTCGGCGATCCGGGCCTGTGGCGCGATGATCCGGCGGGCATCTTCCGGGGCTTCGGCATAGGCGGCCATATGCGCCACCACGCGCTTGATCGGCGTGACCATCAACCGGCGCACTGCCAGGAACAACAACAGCGCCGTCAGAACCGAGATCACCGCCGACAGCACCAACAGCCGCATCCCGTATTCGATCATGGCGGCGCGCATCGGCGCGGTTTCCATCGTGACCTCGATCACAAGGCCGCCTTGCCGGACCGGATCGCCGATCACCCGGATCACCTGATTGGCCGGATTGCCCAGCAGCACGAGCGCATCGCGCATCCGCCCCAGCGCGGACCCGTCGCGCAGATCATAGGTGGCCGCCACCGCCTCGGGAATGGGCGACGACAACACCAGCTGGCGCATCGCATCGCGGCGCAGAACAACGTTGAACACGCCGGCGTTTTCCAGCAGTTCCGTTTCCAGATCGGGATCGATCAGCTCATCCGTCGTCAACAGGGCAAGCGATGCGATCTGCGCACGTTCCAGGCGCGTCAGCAGGTAATCCTCACGAAAGTTGCCAAGAGAGGGCAGAAGAATCAGCACTTCGGCCAGCATGACGAAGACGCTCGTCAGCATCAGGAAACGACCAGAAAGTGTGTTCAGCGCCATGCCTCACCCATTCGCAACAGGTTGGCTGACCGCATGCCCGCCGTCCCGTCGCCGCATTCTCAGGGAATACCAAACCCTTCGCCGAATAAATAGGTGCCTTGCCGCACCGGCAAAAGCCCGCGAAGAAAATCCGCGCGGGCGAATTGACTTGGGACCCAAGCCCGACTAAAGACCGGGCTTCGAATGACAGAGGCTCTCGAATCCTGGCGGTTTGGGTGCCCGAACCGGAGTAACCGCGATGAAACGCACTTTTCAGCCGTCGAACCTTGTTCGCGCCCGCCGCCACGGCTTTCGCGCCCGTATGGCGACCAAGGGGGGCCGCCGCGTGCTGAACGCCCGTCGCGCCAAGGGCCGCAAGGTTCTTTCGGCGTAAGGCAAGAACGGCCTGCAAGGCATGACGCCGCCGGAGGTTCCCGTGACTGGCCCGCAAGGCCGGAGCGAGGGAAGCGCACCGGCGGTTTCTGTTTGCGTGCAACCATCCCGAATCGAGATTCTGCGCCAGCGCGCCGATTTCCTGCGTGCGGCTTCTGCCCGGCGGCAAGGCGCGCCGGGTTTTCTGCTTCAGGCCCGCCCCCGTAAGGCAGACGAGCCTGTGGCGCCGGATCTGATCCGCGTCGGGTTCACCTGTTCGAAAAAGGTCGGCAATGCGGTTGCGCGCAACCGCGCCAAACGCCGCCTGCGTGAGGTGGCCCGCCTGGTCCTGCCGGGTGCCGGTCGCCCGGGCTGGGATTATGTGCTGGTCGGCCGTCCCGGTGCCACTGCCGGGCGCGATTTTGCCGCGATGCTGGGCGATCTGCGCCACGCCCTGGCCGAGGTGCATTCCGACAAGCCCCGCAAACCCCGACCCGAGCCTGTCCCCCCAAAAGGCCCCAGACGGGGGCGCGGATGAGCCCGCTGGCCCACCTTGTGGCCCTGCCGGTGCGGGCCTATCGGTTGCTGCTCAGCCCCTGGGTCGGGCATGGCTGCCGCTATCAGCCCAGCTGTTCGGCCTATGCGCTGGAGGCGCTGGAAAAGCATGGCGCGCTGAAGGGCGGCTATCTGACCGCCCATCGCATCTGCCGCTGCCACCCCTGGGGTGGCCATGGCTATGACCCGGTCCCGCCTGCGAAGGATGATTCCGATGCTTGATGACGACGCTGAACCGATCCACCCGCTGTTCGCGGATGCGCCTTCCTCGACCGAGTTCAAGAAGCTGCGCAAGCGCATCGTGCGCGAAACCCGTGAAGCGATCGAGAAATTCGGCATGATCGAACGCGGCGCGAAGTGGCTGGTCTGTCTGTCAGGCGGCAAGGACAGCTACACCCTGCTTGCGGTGCTGCATGAATTGCAGTGGCGCGGCCTGCTGCCGGTTGATCTTCTGGCATGCAACCTCGATCAGGGCCAGCCCGGGTTTCCTGCGACGGTTCTTCCGGAATTCCTTGAAAAGATGGGTGTCCCGCACCGAATCGAATATCAGGACACTTATTCCATCGTGGTCGACAAGATCCCGCAGGGCCGCACCTATTGTAGCCTGTGTTCGCGCCTGCGCCGGGGTAACCTGTACCGCATCGCACGCGAAGAGGGTTGTTCTGCCGTTGTGCTGGGCCACCACCGCGATGACATTCTGGAAACATTCTTCATGAACCTGTTCCACGGTGGCCGGCTGGCAACCATGCCGCCCAAATTGTTGAACGAAGAGGGCGACCTGTTCGTCTATCGACCGCTGGCCTTCGTGGCCGAAGCCGATTGCGAGAAATTCGCCCGCGCGATGAACTATCCGATCATTCCTTGCGATCTGTGCGGTTCTCAGGATGGGCTGCAGCGCCAGCAGGTCAAGCAGATCCTGGACGGGTGGGAGGCGCGCAGCCCTGGCCGTCGGCAGGTCATGTTCCGCGCGCTGATGAATGCGCGCCCCTCGCATCTTCTGGACCCCTCACTGTTCGATTTCGCAGGTTTGGTGCGGGCGCGCGCACCAGCGGAACCCGAAGAATTTAAGATAAACCCGCCGAAACTGCGGTAGTCGGATTAACCGGCTGCTGACGATTGCGCCCTAGCCTTCCGGGACAGGGGCGCGTGCCCCGGGGAAAGCGGTGCCGGGGGCAGGTGATGACCGGAAGAATTGTGCATTGGGCACGGGCGGCGGCGGCGATGCTGCTGCGACGGGAAATGGCGGTCTTTCTGCCTGCCGTTGGTCTGGCAGGGCTCTGGTTCGGGGCCGACGCGATGATCCTGATCGCGGCGACTGCGCTGGGTGTGGCCTGGATGGGACGGACATTGCCGCCCCTGGGGCATGCCGGTGCGGATCTTGATGCCGCAACAGGTCTTTGTCTGCGCCCCGAGGCCGAGACGCAGATTGATCGTGCCGTGGCTGCGGCGCGTGAAACGGGCGGCAAGACGGCGGCTCTGGTTGTCGGGTTTGACGATGCGGAAACGGTTCAGGCAGATCGTACCCCGACTGAGGTTGATCAATTGCTGCGCCGCAGTGCCGAACGCTTGCGCGGTGCCTTGCGCGACCGTGATATCCTTGCCCGCCTTGATGGCCTGCGCTTCGCGGTCATCCTGCAACCGACCCCCCGGCTGAACCTTGAGGGCCTGATCCAGATTTCGTCCCGCCTGCAGGCCGTTGTTGAAACCCCGCTCTCGATCCGGCAACAGACGGTGACGGTCACGGCGCATGTCGGCTTTTGCCCGATGAGCCGTGCACCGCAGATGACAGGTGCCGCCCTGCTTGCGGCGGCCGAAGCTGCTGCGGATGCGGCTCGGCGCAGCGGTCCCAGCGCGATTCGCGCCTATGCGCCAGATATCTGGCCTGCGCGCACGCATGAAAATGATCTGACCCGCGAAGCGGCTGCCGCGCTGGAAGAAGGCCGCATCATCGCCCATCTGCAGCCGCAACTGTGTACCGATACCGGCGATATATCCGGTTTCGACGCTGTGCCGCGCTGGCTCCATGCGGTGCGCGGCATTCTGACCGAGGCCGAGGTCCTGCCAGCAATCGAATCGGCGGGCCTGCTTGGCCGACTGCAGGAGGTTCTGGTTTTCAACGCCTTCCATGCCTTGCGTGACTGGGATCGCCGGGGTGCCGGCATGGTGACGATCAGCCTGCCGGTTCACCCACGGTCTTTTCAGGACCCCAAGTTCGCATCCCGCCTGCAGTGGGATTTCGACAGGTTCGAAATCACGCCCGGAAGGGTGCGCTTCGTGCTTACACCTGCGATCCTGCCCCTTCTCGTGGATGAGGTGGTGCGCCACAATCTGGACGCGCTTGGGGAAATGGGTGCGGGTCTGGATCTTTCGGATTTCGGGATGGGTGCGACGTCGGTGGCCCAGATCCGTCGGTCGGGTGCGCAACGCCTGCGTCTGCATCGGTCGTTCGTTGCCCGCATTGATACCGATCCTGCACAGCAGCGCGCCGCCGCAGCGCTGATCGCGATGGCGGATGGGCTCGGCCTTGAAACGCTTGCCGATGGCGTCGGCTCGATCGGTGAGCATGCGATGCTGGCACAGCTGGGTTGCCGCCACGTTCAGGGTTCAGGCATCGCCCGGGCCATGCCGCACGAGGAAACGGCGGCTTGGCTTGAACGTCACCGGGCCAAGATTTCGCGGCCGCCACGGCTGGGACGGGGGCGCAGCCCGGGGGCGTGAAGCTGCCGCGCAGGGCTCTCTCTGCCGCGAAGCCCGAAAATCGCTTGACCTTTCGCCAGCCCTTCTGTTGAACCCTCCCCAACCCAGGACAGGTTGGTGGACCCGCGCTAATGGAAGATCAGAACAAGAACCTTATCCTTGCGACCGTGCTCTCCTTCGTGGTGATCCTGGTCTGGTACACCTTCTTCTCCCCGCCAGAACCTGTTCCGCAAAGTGATCAGCCCGCCGTCGTGGCCCAGATTGATGCGGCCCCGGCCGGTACCCCCTCGACCGGCGCGGCCGAAACGACGGCAAACGAACTGGCGCAGGCCCCGCGCGTCGCCATTGACACGCCAAAGCTGACTGGGTCCGTATCACTTATGGGTGGTCGGATTGATGACCTGTTCCTGCGCAATTACAAAGTGTCGCTGGAAGATGACGCGCCCTTGGTGCGCCTCCTGGCCCCCGTAGGCGGGACTGACCTGGATGCCTCCACCCCCTATTATGCCGTCTACGGCTGGGTTCCGGGGGCCGGGCTTGATCCGACCATGGTCCCCGGCCCGCGTACCATCTGGCGGCTGGCGGCTGGCGATGTTCTGGCCCCCGGCAAGCCCGTGACTCTGGAATGGGACAACGGCGCCGGCCTGACCTTCCATCGCGAGATCGCTGTGGACAGTGATTACCTGTTCACGGTGACGCAATCGGTCCAGAACGACACGGATACCGCAGCGCGCCTTGCGCCCTATGGCATCATCGCGCGCCACGGCATACCGGACACGCAGCGCGTCTATGTTCTGCACGAAGGTGCCGTGCGCATGACGGACGGCAAGCTGCAAGAGGTGGATTACGACGATGTGACCGGCCTCGATGTCGTTGCGGGCGAAGGCCAGGCGGATATCGCCACCGTGACAGAAAATGGCTGGACTGGCTTTACCGACAAATACTGGATGACCACGCTTGCCCCGGCACCGGGTCAAGGCTTCACCTCAGCCCTGAAATACGTCGCGCAATCCGACATCTATCAGACCGAGGCCCGCCTGCCCGTGATGGAGGTGGCCCCCGGTGCCGCAATCAGCGCCACGACCATGCTTTTCGCCGGCGCAAAGGAATGGGAGGCCATCCGGAACTATCAGGATGACACCGGCATTCAGGGCTTTGTCGATTCGATCGACTGGGGCTGGTTCTATTTCCTGACGAAACCGATGTTCCGCCTGCTGCATTGGCTTCATGCCACGATCGGGAACATGGGTTGGGCAATCATTGCGCTGACGGTGATCATCAAGCTGATCGTTTTCCCGCTGGCCCGCAAATCCTACATCTCGATGGCGCGGATGAAGGAACTTCAGCCCGAAATGGAAAAGCTGAAGGAACGCGTCGGCGACGACCGCATGAAGATGCAGCAGGAAATGATGGGCCTTTACAAGCGGGAAAAGGTCAACCCGGCATCGGGCTGCCTGCCTATCCTGCTGCAGATCCCGATCTTCTTCGCGCTCTACAAGGTGATTTACGTTACGATCGAACTGTATCACGCCCCGTGGATCGGCTGGATCCGGGATCTGTCGGCGCCCGATCCCTCCTCGATCCTCAACCTGTTTGGTCTGCTGCCCTTTGCAACGCCGGATCCGTCGTCGATCTTCTTCATCTTCTCGCTTGGTGTGCTGCCGATCCTGCTGGGTATCTCGATGTGGTTCCAGCAAAAGCTGAACCCCGCCCCGACCGATCCGACCCAGGCGATGATCTTCGCCTGGATGCCTTGGGTCTTCATGTTCATGCTGGGTGGTTTCGCATCGGGCCTGGTACTGTACTGGATCGCGAACAACACGATCACCTTCATCCAGCAGTACACGATCATGTCGATGCATGGGAAACGCCCCGATCTGTTCGACAACATCCGTCAGGGTTTCCGTCGCAAGCCCACGAAGGACGCCGACAAGAAACCCGCCGACAAATCCCGGAAATGACGGCACATCTGGCCCATATCCTGCGCCATCCGATCAAGTCGGTCGGGTATGAGGAAATCGAAAGCGCGCCCCTGACCCGGGGGCGCGCTCTGCCTTTCGACCGACACTGGGCCATCGCGCATCAGGCGGCAAAGTCTGATGGCCCGATCACGGCCTGGGCGGGGAAGCAGAATTTCCTGCGCGGCGCGGCGGCACCTGGCCTGATGGCGATTCGTGCCGCAACCGCCGTCGACGGGCGTGTCACACTGACCCACCCTGTGGCCAGCCCGCTGGCCGTGCACCCCGACCTTCCGGAAGACCAGGCCGCGCTTATGGAATGGCTGCGCCCGTTTTGGCCCGCGCACCGACCTGCGCCGCGCAGCGTGGAACATGTCCCGGGTATGGCTCTTGCCGATTCGCCCGAACCCTATGTCTCGGTCCTGTCCCGGTCCTCGCTTGATGCGCTTGGCGCGGCTGCGGGCGTACCACTGTCGCGCAACCGGTTTCGTGGCAATCTCTGGGTTGAGGGCTGGGTACCGTGGTCCGAACCCGGCCTTGTCGGTCGCAACCTGCGGATCGGAACAGCCCTGCTGGAAATCGTTGAACCGATCACGCGCTGCCGCGCAATCTGTGCCAATCCCGAAACAGGCCATGAGGATCTGGATGTCCTCTCGTTGTTGCGGCGCCTGAACGGCAACGCCCAGTTCGGGCTGTTCGCGCTGGTGCGCGAGGCGGGCACCGTCACGCGTGGCGATCATGTGGAGATTTCGTAATGCAGATGCAATTCACCCTTGCCCCGACTCCGGACGATGCCACCCTTGAAAAAGGGCGCCTGATGTTTGCCGCCCCTGTAGAATTTCTCAAGGGCGTCGTCGCAATGTCCGGCCTGCCCCCCGCGGACCGGATCGAGGTCTGTTTTGCCGGACGTTCCAACGTCGGGAAGTCCTCGCTGATCAACGCGCTGACGAACCGCAAGAACCTTGCCCGCGCTTCGAACACACCGGGACGCACCCAGGAAATCAACTATTTCACAACCGAGGGCGGCCCCTATCTTGTCGACCTGCCAGGCTATGGCTATGCGCAGGCGCCGGTTGCGATCGTCGCAAAATGGCAGCAACTTCTGAAATCCTATCTCGCGGGGCGTGCCACCTTGCGCCGTGCCTTCGTGCTGATCGACACCCGTCACGGGATCAAGGCTGTCGATGAACAAATCCTGACGCTGCTTGATCGCTCTGCCGTCACGTTTCAGGTCGTGATGACCAAATCGGACAAGGTAAACCGCGCCGAACGCGAACAGGCGATCTTGCAGGTCAAGGCGGCGCTCGGCAAGCATCCGGCAGCCTATCCCGAAATCGTGGTGACCTCATCAGAAAAAGGCGAAGGGATCGAAACCCTGCGCGCGATCATTGCCTCACTCGGCTGATCCGACTCTGGTGGGTTCGGGATGCCTCCGGCAGGAGTATTTCAGCCAAGAAGAACCCCGATCCTGCTTCTTCTTGGCCTAAATACTCCGGGGGTCCGGGGGCCGCGCCCCCGGCTTTGACCACCGGCCGGGTGGGGCTGACACTCGATCAGCTTTGCGCCGGGGTCGCTTGCAACGTGCGGTGACAGGGCCGCTCTCGGGGCTTGGCAGGGGGGGCGATTGGCCGTAACACTTGCCCCGCATGCTCCGGGGAACCCACGATGAGAAAGCAGACCATGAACCGAGACTGGATCGCCACTGCCCGCACCCTTTCCGAGGCGTTGCCCTATCTGCAGCGTTACACGGGCGCTGTCGTTGTGGTGAAGTTTGGCGGGAATGCAATGGGTGACGATGCGGCGATGGCGGAATTCGCCCGCGACATCGTTTTGATGCGACAGGTCGGCATGAATCCCGTGGTGGTTCATGGCGGCGGGCCGATGATCAACGATCTGCTTGGCAAGCTTGGTATCACCTCTGACTGGGTCCGAGGCAAGCGGGTCACCGACAAGGCCACCGTCGAGGTGGTCGAGATGGTTCTGTCAGGTCTGGTAAACAAACGCATCGTGCAGGCGATCAACGACCAGGGTGGCCGCGCGGTGGGCATTTCGGGCAAGGATGACGACCTGATGGTCTGTGAACCCGATGACCCCGAACTTGGTTTTGTCGGGCGCCCGGTCGAGATGAACGTGCAGGTTCTGCGCGATCTTTACAATGCCGGGATAATCCCGGTGGTGGCGCCCGTCGGAACCGGGGTGAATGACAATGAAACCTTCAACGTGAATGGCGATACCGCGGCTGGTGCGATTGCCGGGGCGCTTCAGGCCGATCGCCTCTTGCTGCTGACCGATGTGTCGGGCGTCAAGAACAAGGACGGTGAGGTCGTCACCCAGATGACCCCGGATGAGGTCTGTGCGATGATCGCAGATGGGACGATCGCCGGCGGCATGATCCCCAAGACGGAAACGGCGCTGAAGGCGTTGGAGGATGGCGTTCGCGCGGTGGTGATTCTGGATGGGCGTGTGCCCAATGCCTGTTTGCTGGAACTGTTCACTGACCACGGTGCGGGCAGCCTGATCCGCTCGACCGAGCCGCGCGTGAAGCCGCGCAAACGGTGACGCTGGCGACGCTGGAAGGGGCTGCCGGGGACGAACGGCTTTTTGTGTCGGGCCTTGTGGCGCTTGGGCCCGAAGATGGCTTGCCGGCGAAATTTGCGGCCCTGGCGCTGTTATCCCCGGACGAGCCAGGATTCTGGGATCATGTGACAGCCAGCCCCGAGTTCGCGGATGGTGCGGCCGATCCGTTGGACCGCTGGTCGTCGCGGGTGATCAGGGCGCTGGCCCTTGGCCTGGACGGCATGGCTGTGTTTCCCTTTGGCGGCCCGCCCTGGCATCCGTTTCAGCACTGGGCCTTGCGCAGTGGCCGGGCCTGGGCATCGCCTGTCCGGTTCCTGGTGCATGACCGGATGGGGCTGATGGCGTCCTATCGCGGCGCCATCGCCTTGCCGGGCCCGATCAGCCTGCCAACCCCTGCAGCGGCGGCACCCTGTGTGGGGTGCACGGCGCCCTGTGTCGCGGCCTGTCCTCCCGGTGCCCTGACCGGGGCGGGGTATGATCTTCCGGCCTGCCATGCCTTTCTGGATCGGCCCGAGGGCGAAAATTGCCTGAACGCAGGCTGCCTTGTGCGCCGCGCTTGCCCGTTGAGCCAAACCTATGGCAGGCTGGCCCGACAATCCGCTTGGCACATGAGGCAATTTCACAAATGACACCCTTGGGACACCGCCGTCTGATCCTCACGCGCCATGCGAAATCATCCTGGGATAATCCGCTTCTGGCCGATCATGACCGCCCGCTGAACACCCGGGGCAAGCATGCGGCGCACGAACTGGGGGATTTTCTGGCTTCGCGCGGGATGGAGCCCGAGGAGGTGCTGTGTTCCACCGCGCTGCGGACCCGCGAAACCTGGAACGGCGTTGCCAGCGCCGTGATGGAAACCCGCCCCGAGGTACGCCTGGTCGAGGCGCTGTATCATGCCAGCCCTGATGTCATGCTGGCGGTCCTGCGCACGGCCACGGCCCCGACGGTGATGATGATCGGCCACAATCCCGGCATCGCCGAATTTGCGGCGATGTTGCCGGCGCGTCCCCCGATGAGGCCCGAATTCAGGCGCTATCCGACCTGCGCCACGCTGATCGTGGATTTTCAGGCCGAGGACTGGCTTGGCGTGAACCCAGGCGACGGGTCGGTCATGGAGTTCTTTTTGCCAGGCCGTCAGAGCTGACCGGCGCCTGTGGCGCGCCTGACACGTCACACCGGGTGGTGGGGCGGTGATTGCCGCCGCCCCTTGTGTCATCGTGTGGAAACGCGCATTTATGTGCGGCTTGCCTGTGGCAGGCACCCGTGGTGACCGGGCCCCTCTGGCGAAAGTGGCGGCGCTTTCGTGATGTCGGCACCTGAAATCTTCCAGCCGCCTGGACCTTGATCGGACATGGCAAGCAAGACGACCCTCAGGCCAGAGGCCGCGCCGGAAATGGCGGGCACGGCCCCGATGTTGCAGTATTTCCGCTGGGCCTTTATCTTTACCGTCCTGGGTTTGGCGCTTGGCGCCTTTCTGGGCTGGCACACCACCGGCACGCTTGGCGGCATGCTGACAATCTTTTTCATCTGTGCGGTTCTGGCGGTTCTGGAAATTTCGTTGTCTTTCGACAATGCGATCGTGAATGCCAACAAGCTCAAGGATATGCGGCCCGAATGGCAGCACCGTTTCCTGACCTGGGGCATCATCATCGCGGTCTTCGGGATGCGTATCGTCTTTCCGTTGCTGATCGTGGTGATCGCGGCAAAGATCGGCCCCTGGCAGGCGCTGGTGCTGGCCGCCGCCCGCCCCGAGGAATATGCCCGCATCATGCAGGATGCGCATCTGCCGATTGCGGCCTTTGGCGGCACTTTCCTGATGATGGTTGGGCTGAACTTTTTCTTTGACCAGGAAAAGGATGTGCATTGGGTGCGCTGGCTGGAACGGCACATGGCGCGCTATGCCACGATCCGCGGTATCGAAGTGGCGTTGGTCCTGCTGCTGATCCTGGGCTTTTCGCGGCTTCTGGACGGGGCCGAGTCGCAGGTGTTCTTCACCGCGGCGATCTGGGGCCTTCTGACCTTCCTTCTGGTCGAGGTCCTGGGCGGGCTGATCGACAGCACGCAAGAGACGCTGAAATCCGCCGCGCGCGGGGGGTTGGGCGCTTTTCTGTATCTGGAGGTGTTGGATGCCTCGTTCTCATTCGACGGGGTGATCGGGGCCTTTGCGCTTAGCCAGAACCTGTTCGTGATCGCGATTGGTCTTGGGATCGGTGCAATGTATGTGCGGTCGATGACGATCATGCTGGTGGAACGGGGCACATTGGCCCAATACCGCTATCTGGAACATGGTGCCTTCTACGCCATCATCGCATTGTCGGTCATCATGTATGCCCAATCGCTGGTGCATATCCCCGAGGTGATCACAGGCCTGGGCGGTGCGGCGCTGATCGGAATATCGTTGTGGTCCTCAATCCGCTGGAACCGGGTCAATGACCAGGATGAGGCGCTGACCACCAGGGGTTAGCTGCGGGGCTTGTCAACACCGGGCCAACATTTTCCTGGACCCGATGACCTGCTCCCCTGAAATATCCGTATTTGGGGTTGGTCTGTTCTCCGGCGAAGGCGACGGACATGAAGCGCAGCAGGTTCACGGAAGAACAGATCATCGGCGTGCTGAAGAAGCATCAGGCCGGGTTGAGCGCGGCGGAATTGTGCCGAAAGCACGGGATCAGCGATGCGACGTTCTACAACTGGCGCTCAAAGTATGGCGGGCATGGAGGTCAGTGAGGCGACGCGCTGAAGCAACCCGAGGACGAGAACAGTCGGCTGAAGAAGTTGCCGGCGGAGTCGATGATGAATGTCTCGGCCTTGCGCGAGATGCTCGGAAAAAATTTCTGAAGCCCGGGGCAAAGAGATCCGCCGTGTCCTGGGCCATGACCGAGAAAGGCTATTCGCAGCGACGGGCCTGCCGCCTGGTGGGGATCGATCCGCATGTGCACCGTTACCGCCACCGTCCGCCTTGTCCGCCAAGCACCCCTTGCTAGCTTGACGGCGGACAGCGGCGGACAACGGAAAGAAAGCTTCCGGCACCGCTCTACCGCAGAACAGCGATCAAGAGAATAACCGCTACCGGCCCTTTACGGACATTCGCCAAGATGGTCATCGCTACAGCGCAGCGTTTCCCGAACCGGTCTTTCGTGGCATCGCGCAACAAGATCGGATCCGCCAAGTTCAACAGTGCGGACAGAACCACCGCTCCCGTCACCGGAGGCAATGACGGCAGCCAGCCCGAACTCGACATTCGTGCCACACATAGCGACAGCCATGCTGCGAATGCGAAGGGCTCAGTCGATTTCCCCATAAGCAGCGATCAGACGACGCAGTTCCAAGCAGGCTTCATGCAGCACTGAAAAGGCATTGCCGACACCTTGCCTGATATCACCGGCTTCAGCCGCATTCCGCACGGCAGTGATCACTTGCTTCGCAATCTCGGACGCATACCCGGTTTCCGTGGATTGGACGGCAGCTTCGATCTCACCGATATATAGCGGTATGTTGTCTTGAATATCGCTTTCAGACAAGCGCGCAATGAAGGACTGCGAGGGCAATTGTGCCGCTAGTCTGACAAGCAACCGGATGTCACTTTCCAATTCCTCTTTTGTCGCTGGGCCATCGATCTGGATTCTACAAGTCACGCAAATTTCCCAGTTTAGGAACGTTAAACTCTCTGGCCCCGGCTACCCAGGCAGCTCAAGACCGGATAAGATCGCCAAAACAGAGTGCCACGATCTCGCCAGGTGGTGAGGAACTGCGGGACGCAACTATATAAGGTTAGTACCCCAAAGTACATATCAAGGGGGCACCGGCCCCAGCATTTACCCCAAAAACCACGTTTCTCAAGGATGCTAAAATTGAAGACCACTCTGCTGACCTGCCTTGCAGTTCTTGGCTTTTTGCAAACCGCGCACGCGGCGGAGGAGAACCGCTGCGGATTGCCGTTTTCTCAGGAGGCTGATGATCTTTGCGAGGGGCTGACACATTTGCTCCCTCAATTCGCCGATGACTTCGATCTATCTCGGCTTGATGGCCAGTATGCATTGGCTTGCGGGGGGATGGAAGGCATCGAGCTTTCCGGCACGTCCGCCGAGAACGAAACACGGGTGCTTGTGGATCAGCATAAGGCAACCGGCGTCTTCCACCCTAAAGCCTTTTTTGGTCCCATGAGCGGCCCTTTGAGCTTCATCCTGGCGATTACCTACACGGACTCTCTGACCGGTGAGGAGAAAACCTTTTCGGTGAATGGAGACCATCAAGGGTTTTATATACTGGAGGATTGGGACGGAGTTCGAAGGTTGTCAAAATGTTCGGAGGCCACGGAATAGGCCAGGGCATCCTGGAAGGCGCCACAACAATGAATTTCCAAGCTCTCAAGTGAAACCCTAATTTTGCAGCATGCCATGCGTGCAACCCACCAGCAGGTACAGCTTGAACAGCGGGTACAGCGCATACATCAGACAGGAATTCGAGAATGTTCAAGAATTTGATTTTGCTTCTGACTTTTCTCAGCGCGCCTTTTGCCGCCTGGGCCGATACGACCAAGAGCGATATCTATTGGGCCATCATCAGATCTGACAGTGCCAACCTGGTACATCCAGGGATTGAGATCTTCGAGTTCCAAGAGCAACGACAGTTTTCCAATGAGCTCTCGAACAGTGCTTGCGAAGGCAATGAAATTGCACATGGCAAACTTGAAGCGGCTGCGTCTCTGGGAAGTGCAACGGCGAATACCTCTCTCGCATGGCTCTACGGAAAACAGCACTGCCACTACTTTCAGAACAACCCTGAACTGGTCACGAGCCTGTACAAGCGCGCTGCGGAACAAGGGTACCCCATTGCAATGACCAGTTATGGGATCAAGTTGCTTCGGGGTGAAGGAACAGCAAAAAATCCCTATGTTGGAACCGTTTACCTGTTGAATGCTGCCATATCCGGTTGGGGTAATGCGGGCCTGTTCCTGGCCGAACATATTCTTTTAGGTTTGAATGCGGAACATGACCGGGACGTTGCGCAAGCTCTCTATGATGAATTTCGCTACAGCGCGTATAACGACGAACTGATTGGAAGCGTTGAAAACCTATTGGCACAACACTGAGCAGGCGGCGTCAATATAGGTGAAACCTGCGGGGTAGATGATACCCGATTCACAAGTATTCTGTTCCAGACTGCATGTGCCCATTAAGCGGTACAAGCAAGCACTGGAATATCTCGCCCGCCGTGCAGATGCCTGCGGCATATCAGGCTATCAAGAGGAGGGAGATATCATCCTTCCTCCGCTCTATGACAGCGAAGCACATGTTGAATTTTTTGACAGTATCACCCGGCAACTGGAGCAGTATCACGCGTTCCTGTTGCTGCAAAAGGTGTCGTGTGACGGTTCCTGCGGATTTCGACATGGATGCCGCGGCGCGTTTGCTCAGTGGCCTGATGGTGAAGCGATGATTGCGTTTCCGGCAGGGGCGAAGGTGTGGATCGCCGGTGGCGTCACGGACATCGTCGCCAGATGGTCCGGCCGAAGCGTTTTGATGCGCGCAGGTGTTGATTTCCACTGAGAAGTGACCCGGGTATCGAGGTGTTCGGTCGTCTGTTCGTGTCGGATGGTGATTTCCGCTACAGCCGCATCGCCGGCGCGGGAACCGCCTTCGCGGGCCTTTCCTTCGCGCGGGCTTCCATGGAAGGCTACGAGGAAACCGGGGCCGGCACGGCCAACCTGACCGTTCCCGACTACGATGTGGACCGGACAGACCTGTACGCCGGGGTGCGCCACGTCACGAAGTGGACGACGGCGAATGGATCGGGTCTGCTGGGCTTCGTGGGTGCGGGCCTTGGCACCGAACTCTCGGGCAACGGGTCGGTCGTGACGACCTACACGGGCAGCGCAACGCCGTATCTGAGCACGCTGGATAATGGTCGCGACACTTATGGCCTGATCGAGGTCGGCCTTTCGGGTCAGGTGTCGAAGAACGTCTCGGTTGACGCCTCTTACGGCGCGCGGCTCGGCTCGGATACCGAGAACCAATCCGCGTCGCTGAAGATCAAGATGCAGTTCTGATCGCTTCAAGCTGCGCCCCGATCGGGACCAACCCGGCCGGGGCGCTAAACAAAAACGGACCGCATCGATTTTGATCGATGCGGTCTTTTTTAATTGCGGGGATCCACCAACAGCGAGGCGATGCCTGGGCCGCGCAATCAGCCAGAAGCACGCCTCATCTGCACCCCGTGATCTGGACAAGACCGCCCGCACCATCGGTGTGGGTGTCCTGTTTGGCGCGATCAGATCTTGCCGATCGACCGGAAAAAGGTCTCGCCCGAGCTATCATCCACACCGTCGTGTCGGTCGAGACGACGCCCTCGCCCTCGGCGGTGGTCGCAAGCCCCTCGACCTTGTCGACGACATAGCCGCCCTGGCTGTCAAGGTCGGGGATCAGGTCGCGGACCTCTTCCTTGGACGCCACCGGCAGGGCACCGCCCAGTGGCGCAGGCTGCAGTTCGGCCGCGGGAATACGGTAGATCGTCTTCAGTTTCGCCGCGGCGCCGATCTGGTTGTCGCGCCCGACGACATAGACCCAGGCGCCCTGCGCGACGATCTCGGACAGGCCGACCCAAGCGGAACGGGCGGAACTTGAGGCGAAGCTGGCCGCCCTGCCCGAACCAGAACCGGTGGCGATTCACCCCGGCCTGGCCGAGACCTACGCCCGGAAGGTCACGGATCTCTCGGAAGCCCTGAACGACCCCGAGGCGTGGCCAGAAGCGGCGGACCTGCTGCGCGGCCTGATCGAGAGCGTGACACTGACGCCGGACCCGGACGCGCCGAACGGGCATCTGATCGAACTTCGCGGCGAATTGGGTGCGATTTTGTCGTTGTACGGCAATGACGTAGCCGCAAATGCCAACGCCCGCCGGGGAGCGGCGGGCGTGAGGCAAGTGACTGTGGTTACGGGGGCAGGATTTGAACCTACGATCTTCAGGTTATGAGGTCCACCCCTTCACCAGAAATAACATCGTGATTTCCGTTTGTTAGCCAATTTTCAGGCTCGCAACGCCGGCGTCGTGTCGCACGGAACAGCCGCAAACCGTCGGGAAGAAACGGGAACCCGCCATACCAGACCTTTATGGCTGGTCCCGAGGCCATGGCCCCGGGGCACAGGGCCGTTCGAACCAGTCCCGGTCTCGTAGACCTTCATTGCCGATGTTTCGCCAGTCGCAGGGGGGAACGAACGGGTATCGTCCATCGTGCAGCAAGAGGCCGGGGCCAACCCAGCCCGTGTAGTATCCGTCGCAGGCCCCTCCCGGTTTGTGCAGGCCGCTGATGTCCATGGCTTCCGAATAGTCCGCGTTCACCCTGCTGTCTGTCTCGGCGTCATAAAGACCCTCAGACGCGCGCTCGCGCGCCTGTGCGTAGACGAACCGGTCGTTGAAGCAGACGAACTCTATGTCGCGCGCCAGCCTCGTTCGCCCATCTGTTGCGAACAGGTCCCAGCGGCCGTAGCGGTTCCAATCGAACTCTCGGCCCAACTGCATTCCATTCGGCAGGTTCACCGATTCCCGGAAGCTTGTCACCCACCGAGCACCGGCGACCGATGCCCAGAGGAGGATCAGCCCGGTCAGTCCGATCAGCGCGTAACGGGCAAGCGCGCCCGCAAGAGATTGCGCCCTGGATATCATCACTCGACGCCCCCGCCGTATTCGCTGCGCCCGGCATCCTTCATCACCTCGGCGACGAAACGAGCCGTCCAGTTGCCGGTGATCGGATAGGGCGTGCCCCCGGCCTCGATGCCGACATCCAGCTGATCCTCGAAAATGTCAATGAACTCGAAGGTGGTCTCTCCGGTGATCCGTAGCATCGTACCACGGTCGTCAACACGACCGACGAAGACACCTCGAACGACGCCGTCGCCATGGGAGAATGCGACATCACCGAAATCATACGGCGCGCCAAAGTCGTAGCTGAGCCACCCCGCGCCCGTCGCCCGCGCTTCATCCGCGATCTGGTGATTGCAGCACAGGGCGCGCATGTGCTGGCCTTCGACAACCTGTCGCGGATCAAGCCCGCGATGGCCGATAGCCTTTGTCAGCTTGCCACCGGTGGCGGCTTTGCAACCCGCAAGCTTCATAGCGATACCGAGGAGGTTCTGTTCCAAGCCACGCGCCCCATTATTCTGAACGGGATCCCAGGCCTGGCCGACAGGGCCATTCTTCCGACCCTTCCAACGATCCCGGAAGCGGCGCGACGCTATGAGAGCGACTTCTGGGAGCGGTTCGAGGCCGCCCGCCAGAGGACGTTGGCGGTGCCCCGGGCTACGAGGAGTTCTTCGAGGCCCTCGCAGATCCGGACCACGGGCCACACGAGGACATGGTTCGCTGGTCGGGCGGGTGCTTCGATCCTGAGGACGCCCGGATCGACATGATCGTGGAACGCTTTGAACAGCTTGCACAGAAATGGGCCCCGCGGCCCCGCAAGCCCAAAGCCACGACTTAAGACCCGCCAACGTCCGCGATCTACGCCGGATGCTCACCTCCTTTGGCCGGTCTTGCGATCTTCGACTGTCTTGCGCTTCCGCCACTTGGCAACCGTCTTCGGGTTAGGCCGCCGCTGGTCGGGATGGCGATCACGGTGCCGGTCGAGGGGTTCCGGCCGGGGAGTTCGGCGTGTTTCTTCACAGCAAAGCTGCCAAAGTCGATCAGGTTGACCTTTTGGCTCGGAGCCGATTCTTCCTTGATGGCAGACAGGGTGACATTGACGGCTCCTTGACAGCGGCGCGCGCCCGGTCGGTGGTTTTGGTGATCATTGCGGTTCGCAAGGGCAAGGGGATCTGCACTCAAATCACGATGCAGCATGATTGGGTTGTCCAGGATGACGAAATGGCAGGGGTAATTCAATTGTCGTACAGGGCATTGCTTTCCAAGAGCAAAGAGGAAAAAGAATCGCGATCTGTTTTACTTAAATCGAGTAGCTTTCGTGCTTGGTCTAGAGAAATGATTTCAGGCTGGAATCCAAGATCTGTATTTTTTGAATTTTTTTCATCGTTGATCATGAAATGATTAGGTGGTGTAGATTCCTTTCCAATTTCTCTCAGGGGCATGTACTCGAAATTTCCGCTTCGCCACGCCTCGCGCGATGAGGATTCGTAATCATTCAAGCGTTCGAATGCTTCGCGCGCCGCATCGTGATCTCCGCTTAAGCTATGCGCTGTAGCAAGGAGACGAAGTCCTTCAGGCTCTTTGATGTCTTTGGCATGTGAAATCGCGTCAGACAGATGACCATCAATGATTGCTGCGCGCGCTAGCAATATGCGCCCTCGCTCAGATCTTTTAATATTCTCACTTAGTATGTCTTCTGACGGAGAGCTGAAACCCAGATTCGCGAGACGATCCGCCAAACTCAATATTACGTCTGTTGGCAAGTCAGAATCAATGGCTAGCTTCTCATGTGAAAAGTACTCGGTTAGAAATACGCGGTCGTTCGATGTTTCACTGAGCTGTCGAAATAATTCATGAACAGTTCCGCGACGCAATGCCGGATTGGATTCCTCAGGCCAAGCTTGAAGCTTATAAAATGCCATTTTGAACTTTCCAACAGATCCCAAGCCCAGTATATTAGCACGAAGAAAGGAAAATTCCTGAATACGTCCGCGGTTTTCATATGCTAAGGCGGCTGCATTTTGTATTATTTCATCGTCGATAGGGTCACGATTTTTTATGCTGGTCTCAATGTATCGAAGAAGGGCTTCGTGTCCACTTGCTTTGTTTGAGGCCATGAGTGGAATAAGGGCATCCGCCGCTTCGTAGGTTGACTTCATACTCTCTGAAAATTGATAATCCGCCAATGTGATGGTTTCGACGAGTGCATCTGGCGATCTCGCCAATGAACTTCGAATTGACTCCGCCACATCAATTGCCCCCAAGCTGAGTAAGCGGTCAATGGTTCTGGGGCCGAGCTGAGCGCGAAGGTGTGAAGGAAGCTCTGAGAACGCTCGCTTCACGGCTAAAAAATTAACAATAAGATCACTGGGTGGAGCATCAGAAGCTAGTAGCCCCCAGAGTGCCGCGTTGGTATCGCAATCGGTCATCTTTGCGAGGTCTGAACCTACAGGGATTGGAGTGTTGTCGACAATAGCCGCTAAAGCTTTCAAAATGATAAATTGATCTTCGGAAACCGGCATGGCTGTCAAGAGCGCGTTGGCCTCCGCTCCGAAACCGGCGGCAATATATATCTTCGCTAACTTTTCAACGGCATCTGGAGAGGGCGCGTCAAACTCTCCAAGTAGCTGGCGTCTTGCATGGGAAACCTGCTCAATGATTGGAGCGTCGTCCAACCACGCTGAGATGTAAAGCTCTTCATCACTCAAACATCTTACGCCAAGCTGCGATGCTCCGACTGCACTCAGGTTATCCCTGTCGATCGTTGTCTTTGCGTCCATTGCAAAATTCTGTTCTCCGCGCGGAAGGCGTTGTGTTGAGGTCCTGGCTTCAAAGCTAAATTCAATTTCTGGTTTTATTTCTGGTGATTCCGGCATGGATTGATCTATTTCAATCAAGTTTTGTGAGGCAGCACGTCCTATTTGATATATTAAATTGAGTTCTGCATCGTGCATTCGTGTATTGGCTTCGGTGCCAGAAGCCAGGTTTTCCTCAAGCACCTTGACGTCTTCCTGTGGAGAAAGGAGGGGACTTGGTGATCGCTGGTAGAATGGCGTGAAGGCGGCCACTTCGCCTTCACCGAAGCTGTTCTGAGCGGGATCCTCTAAAGGCTGTGTGTGTACGTCTATCTTTTCAAAGCCAGCGCCGACGTCAAGAACCAGGCTGCCGTCTCCCAACGAAAAGTATTTTGCGAAGACTCCATGGGCCATTTCCACTCGAACAGAAGACCCATCGACTCCTTCTTGGACGTCTAATATTCTTGTTCTTGGGATGAGATGAAAAATCTTGTCAAGATTGAAGCGAATGTTCTCGTGGTTGATTGCAATTTGAACATAATTTTTGCCTTGGATCACTTCCCATCGCAAGTCAGGGGGAATATCAAAGACAAGCCGCGAAAATGTCTCATGATCCCCGGATCGTACGTTGATTTTTTCCGCCCAAACAGGCGAAGCGATAAGGCAAAGTGCAATCAAGATCTTTTTCATGCGACGTCTGACTTTACTGCTTTCAAAGCTTCTTCAAGGCTTGCGAAGCTGGATCGAATGTGGTGTGGAGTGTTTTGGCGACCAACCTCAATACAAATATTTGTTGCATGGTTGTGAAGGTTTGCGACCAGAACTTCTCGTATCAATTTATAGAAATGGCTATCCTCATCTGTCACAGACTTTAATCGAGATGCAAAAGGACCAATGAAGCCATAGGCAAGGAATACGCCAAGAAATGTTCCCACAAGTGCGCCACCAATCATTTTCCCAAGAATTTCTGGGGGCTGATCGATGGACCCCATGGTTTTGATGACGCCTAAAACCGCCGCCACGATTCCAAGCGCTGGCATCGCATCTGCAACAGATTGAAGTGCGTGACTCGAGTGCATCGCGTTGTGGTAATGTGCCTCGAGCTGTTTTTCCAAGATTTCTTCGACTTGGTGAGGATCGTCATAATTCATGGAGGCTGAACGCAAAGTGTCACAGATCAGCTCCACCGCCTCATGATCCTTAAGAATTTTTGGATATTTCCCGAAAATCGAAGATGTTTCTGGTGATTCGATGTGTTCTTCAATGGCCACTGGGTTTTGCCGTGCTAGTCTGATAAGCTCAAACAAAAGGCAAAGAAGATCTCGATAATCTTTGGATTTCCATTTTGCGCCTTTGAAAACTTTCCCCAAGTCTTTCATGGTGTGTTTTATTGAAGGCAGGTCATTCGAAAGAATAAAGGCACCTGTGGCTGCACCACCAATCATGATCATCTCAAAAGGGAGCGATTTCAGGATGATCCCCATCTTCCCCCCAGCAGCGATATATCCTCCGAAGACCATCACAA
>NZ_JBKFEY010000033.1:0-23376 GCF_046507575.1 Pontitalea aquivivens
TTTTGTTTCTGTCTTGGCCGGCCGGGGGTGGGGGGGGCGCCCCCCCCCCCCCCCCTATCCGCCAGTTCCCGCGCCGGGGGCTCTGCCCCCGGACCCCCGGGATATTTGGACAAAGCCGAAGGGGTCAGAGCACGTTCAGCACCGATCGCGCCGCCCGCACGCCGGGCGGCGCGCCGCCCTCGCCCAGGCGTTGCATGGTCACCTCCATCGCGGCCAGTTGCGCGGCCCGCGCCTCGGGGCGTTCCAGCAGGTTCAGAAGCGCCTGGGAAATCGCGCCGGGCCGACAGGCGCGACCCAGAAATTCAGGGATCGCCCGGGTTTCCGACACCA
The DNA here is from genome assembly GCF_046507575.1 of Pontitalea aquivivens. Taxonomy (NCBI): domain Bacteria; kingdom Pseudomonadati; phylum Pseudomonadota; class Alphaproteobacteria; order Rhodobacterales; family Paracoccaceae; genus Pontitalea; species Pontitalea aquivivens. The sequence continues at coordinate 331 of NZ_JBKFEY010000033.1, forward strand.
GGTTGACCAGCGTCACCGTGTCGACGCGCAACAGCCGTGCGATCAGAAAGCGGCTCAGCGGCGCCATGTCATAGGCGATCACCATCGGCGTGCGGTTCGCCGCCAGTTCCAGGCTGACCGTGCCCGAGGCCGCCAGCGCCAGATCGGCCGCGGCAAATGCCGCGCGCTTGTCGGCGGCCTCTTCCACCACGATCGGGGCCACCGGCCAGCGCGCGGCCATCGCCCGCACCAGCGGCGCCACGCCCCGCACCGTGGGCAAGACCACGCGCAGCCCGGGTTCGCGGTCGCGCAGCCGCATCAGCGCCTCATCAAAGCGGGGGCCAAGGCGCTTGACCTCACCCGCGCGCGATCCGGGCAGGCACAGGACCAGCGGCTGATCGGGGCCGATCATGTGCGTTTCACGGAAGGCATCGGCCTCGGCCCTGGTGGCGCGCGGGTCGGACACCACGGGGTGGCCGACGAAATCGCAGCTCATCCCGGCGGCCTGCATATAGGGCGGTTCGAACGGCAGCAACGCCAGCACATGATCGATGACCCCGGCCATCTTTGCCGCGCGCCCCGGCCGCCAGGCCCAGACCGAGGGCGCGACATAGTGGATCGTGCGCAGCCGGGGCCGCGCCGCGCGGGCCAGGCGCGCGACGCGCAGGGTGAAATCGGGGCTGTCGATGGTGATCAGCGCATCGGGGGAAAGGTCTGTCACCGCCTGCGCGGTTTCCGCGATTCGGCGTTTCAGGTGGCGGTATTTCGGCAGCACCTCCCACAGGCCCATGACCGACAGTTCTTCCATCGGGAAGCGACTTGTCAGCCCCCCGGCCTCCATCAAGGGGCCGCCGATGCCGTGAAATTCAACGCCGGGGGCAAGTTGTCTCAGCCCCGCCATCAGGGCCGCGCCCAGCTTGTCGCCCGAAGGCTCGCCGGCGATCAGGAACAGTCTCATGGCTCGCGCGCCCAGAGAAACAGGCCCGCGTCATGGGCCGCGGCGATCGTTGCCGCGCGGTCCAGAAGCAGCACCCCGCCCGCCTGCCAGGCGATGCCCGCAAGGCCAGCCGCAGCAGCACGCGCCACCGTTTCCGGCCCGATCGCAGGCAGGTCGATGCGACGGTCCTGCCCGGGCTTGGGCGCCTTGTAGAACACGCCCCGACCGCCCGCGGGATCGGGGCGCAGGCCCTGATGAAGTGCGGCAAAGTCCAGCATCGCATCGGTGCCGGGCAGCGTTTCCACCGCCAGGCACAGGCCCTGCGCCACCACGGCACCCTGCCCCACATCGACCGCGCCAAGGGACGCCACGATCGCCGCCGCGCGGTCGGCATCGCGGGCATCCCCGGGCCCCGGGTTGCCCGCCAGAACGCCCGCCCCCGGAACCAGATCGGGCGCGATCTGATCGGCGCCAACGACCGCAAGGCCCCATTCCTCGAACAGTTCGATCACCGCGCGCAACGTCGCATCATCGCCCGCCTGCATCGCCCCCACCAATCGCGGCACAAGGCTGGCGGTGCGCGCGTCGAACAGTTCCGGTTCAAGCCGCGGGCGACGCATGGCACCGGCAAAGACCACCCGCGTCACGCCCTGATCGACCAGCGCATCCAGAAACGGCACCAGCCGTTCGACGCGGAACCGCAAGGGCGTGGCGCCGGGGATCGCGGCGGGAAAGCCCTCCATCTCGCAGATCAGCATGCCGGGGACGGCCGCGGCCAACAGGCGGGGCAGCGCGCCGGTTCCGGCGATCAGCGCGGTACCGCTCATCGCGGGGTCAGGAAGGACCGGTCCGACGGTCCCAGAATGAAGTCCAGCACCTCGCGCACCTCGGCACTGTCGGCGCCGTCCTCGGACAGACGGCGCGCGCTGTCGCGGAAATTGCCCTCGGACAGCGCCATGTAAAGATCGCGCAGCGCGCTGATGTCGCCCCGTGCCACGCCCCGGCGCTTGAGGCCGACAAGGTTCAGCCCCTCCAGCTGCGCGCGCGGCCCCGCCACCAGCGCGTGCGGGATCACATCGGCCGTCACCATCGACAGCGCGCCGATGATCGCCCCGCGCCCGATCCGCACCCATTGATGCACGCCCGACAGGCCGCCCACGATCACCTGATCCTCGATCACGCAATGCCCGGCCACGGCGGAATTGTTCACCAGAATCACATGGTTGCCGACCCGGCAGTCATGCGCCACATGCGCCCCCGCCATCAGCAGGCAATCATCCCCGATCGCGGTGATCCCGCCGCCGCCCGCCGTGCCGGTGTTGATCGTCACATGTTCGCGGATGCGGTTGCGCCGACCGATCACCAGCCGCGTGCGCTCGCCCGTGAATTTCAGATCCTGTGGGATTTCGCCGACCGAAGCGAAGGGGAAGATCACCGTTTCCTCGCCGATCTCGGTCGCGCCGGTGATCACGGCATGGGATTTCACCTCGACGCGCGCGCCCAGAACCACCTCGGGGCCGATCAGGCAGAAGGGGCCGATGCGGCAGCCGGGGCCGATCGTGGCGCCTGCCTCGACAACCGAGGAGGGATGGATCTGCGCCGAGGGGTCGATGCTCATGGCTTACCCCTGCAGGTCCATCATCGCGGTGAATTCCGCCTGCGCGGCCAGCTGGCCCTCGACCATCGCCTCGCCGTAGAATTTCCAGATCTTGCCGCCGCCACGCTTGACGCTGACATGCAGTTCCAGCACATCGCCCGGCACCACCTTGCGGCGGAACTTGCAGGCGTCGATGCCCATGAAATAGGTCAGAAGCGGCTTGTCGATCACGTCAAGCGAAATACCGACGACCACGGCCGAGGTCTGCGCCATCGCCTCGACGATGGTCACGCCCGGCATGATCGGCATATCGGGGAAATGGCCTTCGAAATGCGGCTCGTTGCAGGTGACGTTCTTGATTCCGACCGCGCCCTTGAAGGGAACGATGTCGCGCACCTTGTCGATGAACAGGAACGGATAGCGATGCGGGATGATGCGCTTGATCAGGCCCAGATCGGCCTCGGTATAGGGGGCGGGTTGGCTCATCGGGGGGTCCTTCCGGTCTGTCCTGGCGCGGGCGCCGTTGCGGACTTGCTAGCAACCTGGCCGCCCCTTGGCAAGAAGCCCGGCTTAATCCTGCGCGGGCGGCGCCTGGGGCGCATCCCCGTTCGCGGCGGGTGGTTCTGTCCCGGCGGCAGGCTCGCCCCCGGGGCCGATCACCGCATCGACGCGCGCGGCAAGGTCCCCGGTGACGTCGATCGCCGCAAGGCCGCGGATGATCGCACGCGCATCCAGCATCACCACCGCGCCGCGCGCCTGAAGCACGGCATCGATCTGCGGGATGGCGGCCTGGACAAAGGCCTGGCGTTCCTCTTCCAGCTTGCGGCCGATGGCGCGGGCCTTTTCTTCCTGCGCAGCGCGGATTTCGGTGACGCGGGCGTCGAAGGCATCGGCCTCACGCCGGAAGATCTCGGCATCCAGGGTCGCGCGCCGTTCGGTCAGGCTGCGTTCCTCTTCGGTCAGCTGTTCGGTGATGCGGGTGTTTTCCGCCTGCAACGCGGCCGAGGCGGCGGCGAATTCCGCCCGCACCCGCCTGCCCCACAACGAACCTTCGTAAAGCCGGTCCCAGTCCAGCGTCAGCACCGGGCTGGGCACGATCACGCGGGGTTCGGCCGCGGGGCGGGCGGCCGCCCCCGGCTCTTGCGCGGTGGCGCCATCGATGGGCAGGGCCACGATCAGCCCCACCAGCGCCGCCAGTCCCGCGCCCCGAACCATCCCCGACCTCAGAACCGGGTCGAGATGGTCAGGTCGAAGTTCTGTTCAAGGTCGTAATCTTCCTTGACCAACGCCTTCGAGAAGTTGAAGCGCAGCGGCCCGATCGCCGTATCCCAGAACAGCGAGAAACCGATCACCGACCGCCAGCTAAGATCGTCGCTGCCGCCCAGGTCCGCCGCATTGGCCTTGGTAATATCGTCCAGCCCCCAGACCGAGCCGACATCCAGGAACAGGCCGCCCGCGACGCCATATTCCTCGGGCAGGCCCAGCGGGAATTCCGCCTCGAACCGCGCCACGGCGAAATAGTTGCCCCCCAGCGCATCCTCGTTCACGGCGCCCAGATCGCGCGGGCCAAGGCCATTGTATTCAAAGCCGCGGATCTTGCGCGCGCCGCTGAAGCGGTCGATCACGCGGGTGCTGTTGTCGCCCAGCGAATGAACGGCACCGCCTTCCAGTTCCGCGCGCAGCGTGACCTCTTCCTGCATCACCTTGGTCTGCGCCGACACCAGCGCGCTGGTGACCACCGCCTCGACATCGCCGCCCGCGCCGACATAGTCCTGGCCAAAGCGCAGCAGCACGCCGGCATTGGGGTTCAGCCCCGAAGTGCGCGTGTCATAGCTATAGGTATAGCCAAGCGCCGAGCTCCACAGATCGCCTTCCTCGGCCTGAAGCGCCAGGGACGACCCTGCCGCGACGTTATACAGCTTGTCCTTTGACAGCCTGTAGCGCAGCTCCAGCCGGCCGTTTTCCGACACCGGGAATTCGATCGAGGGCGAAATCCCCGCCAGACGGGTCGAATAGTCGGAATTGTCGTTTTCCGAGGTGTTGTAATAGGCGTTGAACCGGAAGCGCAGGTCGCGCGACAGGAAGAAGGGTTCGACGAAGGTAAAGGACGATTGCTGGTTGTCGCTGGTCGTGCCGATCTGCAGGCTGACAAACTGGCCACGGCCCAGGAAGTTCGCTTCCGACACCGCCACGTTCACCCCGAATCCCGAACTGACACCATAGCTGGCCCCGAAGGACAGCGATCCGGTGGGCTGTTCCTCGACATTGACATCGACCACGACCCGCTCGGCGCTGCTGCCCTGACGCGCATCGACGGCGGCATTGCTGAAAAAGCCAAGCGCACGGATGCGTTCCGAGGCATTGCGGATTTCGCGCGGGTTGAAGGGGTCGCCTTCAACGGTGCGGAACTGGCGGCGGATCACGCGGTCCAGCGTGGTGGTGTTGCCTTCGATGTCGATACGTTCGACAAAGACGCGCGGGCCGCGGGTCAGCGCCAGTTCCAGGTCCAGCGTCTGGTTGCGGTCGTTGCGGGTGATGCGCGGTTCCACCCGGACAAAGTTCAGCCCCTTGCGCAGCGCCAGCCCTTCCATCCGGGTGATCGCCAGATCCACCGCCGAGGGCGAATAGACCGTACCGGACCGGATCTTGGCCAGCGGCGCGAAGTCGGCCACATCGACGCCCGGCACCTCGGACACGGTGGTGACGTTGTTGAAGCGGAACTGCTGGCCTTCGCGGACATTGAAGGTCACGAAGAACCCATCGCGTTCGCGCGCCATTTCCGAGGCGACGCCAGTTACCTGCGCATCGATATACCCGCGCGAGCGGTAGAAATCGGTCAGCAGCTGGCGGTCGAAATCGATCCGGCCCGCGACATAGGTATCGCTCTGGATGATCCGGCGGAAGATGCCGGCCTGTTTCGTCTCGATCACCTGACGCAGGCGACGGTCTGAAAAGGCGCGGTTGCCGGTGAAGGACACGCGTTCGACCTCGGTCACGCTGCCTTCGCGGATTTCAAAGGCCAGATCGACGCGGTTGCCGTCGCGGCGGATCACCTTGGGGGTGACGCGCGCGGCCAGACGGCCGGATTCGGCATAGGCCTCGGCGATGCGGTTGGCATCGGCCTCGGCGATGGCGGGCGAATAGACGCGGCGGGGCTGCGATTGCACCAGTTCGGCCAGCATTTCATCTTTCAGGCGGGCATTGCCTTCGAAGTTGATGATGCTGATCGTGGGATATTCCTGCACGCGGATGCGCAGCGTGGTGCCCGCGGGGATCAGTTCGACCTCTTCGAACAGGCCCGATCCCTGCAGCCGCTGATAGGCATCGTTCAGCGTCCCGGCTGAAATCGCCTGGCCGCGCCCGATTCCGGCATAGTTGAGGATGGTCGCGGGTTCGATCCGCTCATTTCCCTCGATCACGACCTGGTCGAAGCGATAACTTTGTGCCTGCGCTACGCCAGCGCCCTGCAGCCAAACGATTGCCAGAACGGCAAAAACCGACACCACCCTAAGGACGGCCCGGGCCAGCCGCGCCCCCATCTGCCGATTGCCCATCGTGCTCTCCCTGCCCCTCTGTTTCGTTCAGACTGCCTTGATGCAATTGAAGTAACGGGAAAGCACGATTTTGTCAAAAGCCGATGACCGGCCACAGCATCTATGCGCCGGCGCGTTGCACGCAGCACGCAGCCCCCCGCGTAAAGCGCCGGGCCGCACGAAACGCATGTGGAAAACACCCGCGGTCAGAGCCGGTGCGGCATGGGGGCCAGCAGGTCGATCAGCTGCAGGCCGATCATCGCCGCGCCGGTCAGCGCCACGGCAATGGCCGCGGGCATCAGCAACACCTCCAGCGCCACCACGATGGCCAGGGACAATCCGCGATAGCTGTCTGCGATCATCTGCGTCATCGGTGCCCCCCACGGTTGCTGCCCGATATCTGCACCCCCTTTGTGGCGAAAATACGACCCAAAGAGAGAGGGGGGATGCGAAGGGCGCGCGCGCCCCGCCGCCGCCGTCAGGGGCAAAGCAGGTCGTTCGACAGGCCAAAGACCATCAGCGTCAGCACCAGCGCCAGCCCCAGCGCCGTCAGCGCATTCAGCACCTTGTCCGACGGCGGCTTGCCCGCCACCGCCTCCCAGGCGTGGAACAGCAGATGCCCGCCATCCAGAACCGGGATCGGAAACAGGTTCAGAAGCCCGATCGCCGCCGACAGCACCGCGATGAACCAGATGAAGTTGCCCGCCCCCGATTCCGCCGCCGCCGCCGAGGTTTCGGCAATGCCGATCGCGCCGCGCAGGTTGCACGACGAAATCGCGCCGGTGATCATGTGCCACAGCCCCGACAGCGAAGACACGATCACCCCCCAGGTTTCGGTCACGGCACCGCCAAACGCCTCGGTGACCGAGGCGGGCCGGGTCTGGGGTTCAAAAACGAAACTGCCCACCACGCCGATCTTGTAATCGGTTTCAAAGCCGCCGCCCGGCAGCGGCAGGTCGGTGACCTTGGGCGTCAGCACCACATCGCGGGTGGTCCCGCCCTGCCCCGGATCGACCCCGGCCGCAGGCGTCCAGACCGCCAGGGTCAGCGCCGCGCCCTCGGCCGCGCGCACCGCCGCCTGCAGATCGGCAAAGCGGTGCATCGGCGCGCCATCGGCCGCCACGATCACATCGCCCGGGCGCAGCCCCGCCGCATGGGCCGCCGATTGCGCCGCAACACCCGCCACCCGCGCGGGGTAAAGCTGCGGGCCGGTCAGATCGACCTCGGCCCCGTCGCGGCGCACCCGCCAGGGCAGCGTCTCGCCCGGGGGCAAATCGGCGATCACCGTGCCAAGCGCGGCAAAACCGGCCACCGGCAGATCGGCCACGGCCAGAATCTCATCGCCCGCTTGCAGATCATGGCTGCCGCCCGGCAGCGCCACCACCGCCCCCACCACGGGGCGTTCCGTGGGCAGGCCCGACCACAGGATCATGCCCGCAAAGATCAGGATCGACAGGATGAAGTTGAAGACCGGCCCCGCCGCGACCGTCGCCGCCCGCGCCCACAGCGGCGCGCCGTGCATGGTGTGGCGCCGATCCTCGGTCGACAACCCCGCCATCGCCGCATCATCCGCCCCCGCCGAGGCCGCATTGGCATCGCCCAGGAATTTCACATAGCCCCCCAGCGGGATCAGCGCGATCTGCCAGCGCGTGCCGCGCCGGTCCACCCGGCTGATCAGCCGCGGCCCGAAGCCCAGCGAAAACACCTCGGCCCGGATGCCCGACCAGCGCCCGACGATGTAATGGCCGTATTCATGCACCGCCACGATCACCGACAACGCCAGCACGAAGGCGCCGACCGTGTACAGAAGACTGCCGAAATCCGGCACCAGGCCCATGAAATCCAACCCTCAGATCCTTCCCGTCCTGACCCGCGCCCACAGCCGTTCGCGGGCCTCGGCATCGGTTGCCATCACGTTATCCAGGCTGATCGCGGCATTTCCAAGACCCCCGGGCGATGACATTTCCGCCAGCACCGTTTCCACCGCCCGCGCCATGTCCAGAAAACCGATCCGCCCGGCAATGAAGGCGTCAAGCGCCGCCTCTTTCGCGGCGTTGAAGGCCGCGCCCGCGGTGCCGCCCGTGGCCATCACCGCGCGCGCCAGCCGCAACGCGGGAAAACGTGTCAGGTCGGGCGCGCGGAAGGTCAGGCTGCCGATCGCCGCCAGATCCAGCCGCGCCACCGGCAGCGCGCGCCGGTCGGGCCAGTTCAGCGCATAGCCGATCGCATGGCGCATGTCGGGCGCGCCCAGATGCGCCATCAGCGCGCCATCGCGGAACCCCACCAGCGCATGCACCAGGCTTTCGGGATGCACCAGCACCTCGATCCGGTCCGGGTCAATCCCAAAAAACTCTTTCGTTTCTATGACTTCCAGCGCCTTGTTGAACATGGATGCGCTGTCGATCGTGATCCGTTGCCCCATCGCCCAGTTCGGATGGCTGGACGCCTCGGCCACGGTCGCATGTTCCAGCCGTTCCAGCGGCCAATCGCGGAACGCCCCGCCCGAAGCGGTGATGATGATGCGTTCCACCGCGGCCATGTCCTCGCCCACCAGCGCCTGGAAGACGGCGGAATGTTCGCTGTCCACGGGCAGGATGCGCGCGCCATGGCGCGCGGCCTCGGCCATCAGCAGGGGGCCGGCGGTCACCAGCGATTCCTTGTTGGCCAGCGCCAGCGTGCCGCCGTGGCGCAGCGCGTGAAACCCCGGCGCCAGCCCCGCCGCGCCGACGATCGCGCTCATGACCCAGTCGGCGGGGCGGTCTGCGGCCTCGATCAGCGCCTGCGCCCCCGCCGCCGCCGCGATCCCCGATCCCGCCAGCGCCGCGCGCAGGGCGGGCAGGCAGTCGTCATGCGCGGTAACGGCGATTTCGGCGCGCAACGCGCGCGCCTGTCCGGCCAGCCGCGCCACGTTGCGCCCCCCGGTCAGCGCAATGGTGCGGAACGCCGCCGGCCCGCCCTGCCGCATCAACAGATCAAAGGTGCTTTCCCCGATGGATCCGGTCGCCCCGAACACCGAAACACGCCGCATCGCCTAGCCTTCCGTCAGGGGCAGCGGCATCACCTGCGCGATCGCCAGCACCAGCAGCACCGCGCCCAGCAGCGCGTCGAACCTGTCCAGCACACCGCCATGCCCCGGGATCAGGCTGGAACTGTCCTTGACGCCCGCGCGCCGCTTGATCGCGCTTTCGGCGATGTCGCCCATCTGGCCCGCAAAGGCGATGAAGGGCGACAGCCACACCAGCCCCCAGCCGCCGCCGGCCTGCACGAAGGCCAGCCCCACCAGCGCGGCACCAATCCAGCCCGCCACCGTGCCGGACCAGGTTTTCTTCGGGCTGACGCGCGGCCAGAACCTGGGCCCGCCCAGCATCCGCCCGGCGAAATAACCCAGGATGTCCGATACGACCACCACCGCCACGATCCAGGTGATGGCACCCAGCCCATGGCCCGCCCGCAGGGCCACCAGCCCATAGCCCGCCAGCATCACCGCCAGCGCATAGACCAGAAAAACCGCCGGATCGCGGCGCGGGCGCAAAAGGCCCAGCACCGGCGGCACGATCAGCAACGCCAGCGCGAACGGCGCATGCAGCCACAGCACAACCCCCAGCACCAGCCCCGCCAGCAGCCCCAGCGCCCGGGCATCGCCCGGCCGGTCCGGCGCCGTCATCCGCGCCAGTTCCCAGATCATCAGACCCGTCACCAGCACCGCGACTTCGGCAAAGACCAGCCCGCCCCACCAGATCGCACCCCCCCCCACCGCCAGCATCGCCAGCGCCGAGATCAGGCGCCTGGGCAGATCATTCCAGCGATCCGACGCGGCGGCCCGGCTCATGTCTTGACCCCGCCAAAGCGACGCTCGCGCCCGCCAAAGCGCGCCAGAATCGCGCCCAGTTCCTCGGGCGTGAAATCGGGCCAGAGCGTGGGGGTGAATTCATATTCCGCATAGGCCGCCTGCCAGGGCAGGAAATTCGACACCCGCGTCTCACCGCTGGTGCGGATCACCAGATCGGGATCGGGGGTGCCGGCGGTGTCCAGACGCGCGGCCAGCGCCGCCTCATCCAGCTGATCGGCGCCGATCAGCCCCGCCGCATGATCGCATGCCAGCCGCGCCGCGGCGCGCGCCAGCTCATCCCGGCCGCCATAGTTGATCGCCACCGTCAGGTTCAGCCGGCTGTTGGCCGCCGTGCGCTCCTCGATCCCGGCCATCAGCTTTTGCAACCGCGGGTCCAGCCGCTCACGCCCGCCGATGAAGCGCATCCGCACCCCCTCGGCCGAAAGCCCGTCGGCCTCGCGCTCGATATAGCGCGCGAAAATGCCCATCAGGCCCAAAACCTCTTCGGTCGAACGCTTCCAGTTCTCGGTGGAAAACGCATAGACCGTCAGCCAGCGCACCCCCAGATCCGGGCAGGCGCGGACGATCTGCTTGACCCGCTCGGCGCCACGGCGATGGCCGACAAGCCGCGGCCAGCCACGGTTCTTCGCCCAGCGCCCGTTGCCATCCATGATGATGGCGACATGCGCCACCCCATGATCCGGGCAACCGCCCGCCGCCGCATCAACCGCGGCCGCCGGAACATCGTCGGGATCAGACATGGGGTCGGTCATGGCCATCGGTCCGCCTTTCGCGATGGGAGGCCGCTCAAACCTGCATGATCTCGGCTTGCTTGCCCTCAAGCGCCTTGTCCACCTGGGCGATGAACGTGTCGGTCAGATCCTGCACCTCGTCGGACCACACCTTCTGATCGTCCTCGGACATGCCATTGCCCTTGGCCTTCTTGATCTGGTCCATGCCATCGCGGCGCACGTTGCGGATCGCCACGCGCGCATGTTCGGCATATTGCGCGGCAACCTTGGTCAGCTCGCGCCGGCGTTCCTCATTCAGCTCGGGGATCGGCAGCATGATGATCGGACCGTTGGTCTGCGGGTTGATCCCCAGGCCGGATTCGCGGATCGCCTTTTCCACCTTGCCGATCAGCCCCTTGTCCCAGACATTGATGGTCACCATCCGCGGCTCGGGCACGTTGACGGTGCCGACCTGGTTGATCGGCGTCATCGAGCCATAGGCATCCACCATGATCGGCTCGACCATCGAAGCCGAGGCGCGTCCCGTGCGCAGCGAGGCGAATTCCTGTTTCAGCGCAGCCATGGCGCCTTCCATCCGGCGCTGCAGGCCGTCGGTGTCAATCTCGAGATCGTCGGACATCTGGTCCCCCGGTAGTTCGTTTCCATGTGTTTAGCGGCGATTTGCGCCCATGTGTAGGGAAAACGGGGGCGCTGCCCCCGGACCCCCGGAGTATTTCCGCCAAGAAGAAGACCTGTGCGTTTCTTCTTGGCAAAAATACTCATGCCGGCCGCCCCGCCCGCGCAGGGCCGGGACGCGGCGCGCCCGGTCATCCCTGGACGCGGGTATAGGTGCCTTCGCCCGCCAGGATGCCGCGGAAGCCGCCGGGCTCATCCAGGCTGAAAACGATGATCGGCAGGTTGTTGTCGCGCGCCAGTGCGATGGCCGAGGCATCCATCACGCCCAGGTGCTTTTGCAGCACCTCGTCATAGCTGACCGTATCGTAGCGCCTGGCATCGGCGTGTTTCTTGGGGTCCTTGTCATAGACCCCGTCCACCTTGGTGCCCTTGAAGATCGCCTCGCAGCCCATTTCATTGGCGCGCAGCGTGGCCGCGGTATCGGTGGTGAAATAGGGGTTGCCGGTGCCGGCGGCGAAAATGCAGACGCGCTTCTTTTCCAGATGTCGTACGGCGCGGCGGCGGATATAGGGTTCGCAGACCTGATCCATCGGGATCGCGCTGATCACGCGGGTATGGATGCCAAGCGCCTCCAGCGCGGCCTGCATGCCAAGCGCGTTCATCACGGTAGCCAGCATGCCCATGTAATCGGCGGTTGTACGCTCCATCCCCTGGGCGGCCCCGGACAGGCCGCGGAAGATGTTGCCGCCGCCGATCACCATGCAGATCTCGACCCCCATGTCATGGACCGATTTCACCTCTTGCGCGATGCGCGCCACGGTTGGCGGGTGCAGGCCGAAGCCCTGGTCGCCCATCAGGGCCTCGCCCGAGATTTTCAGCAGAACCCGTTTGTATTTCACTTTGCCATCGGTTTCTGCGCGCATCTGGCCCTCATGTCATGCGGTTGTCTTCGGCGCGCAAAATGTCGCAAATGGGGCGCGGGTTCAACCACGCGTTTGCAGGGGCAAGATGAACGACATCCTTGATGACATCGACCCGGGCCGCCCGGTGCTGATTGCCGGACCCACCGCCAGCGGCAAATCCGATCTGGCGCTGGCGATCGCCCGGGCGCAGGGGGGGGTGGTCGTGAACGCCGATGCGCTGCAGGTCTGGTCCTGCTGGCGGGTGCTGAGCGCGCGGCCCCCGGCTGCGGATGAGGCGGCAGCACCACATGCGCTTTATGGCCATGTGCATCCGGGGCAGGCCTATTCCGTGGGCCACTGGCTGCGTGAGGTGGCGGGGCTTCTGGCCGGCGGCATCCGGCCGATCATCGTGGGGGGGACCGGGTTGTATCTGTCGGCGCTGACCGAAGGCCTGGCCGAGATCCCCGCGATCCCGGCGGATCTGCGCGCGCTGGCCGACCGGCGGATGTCCGCCGAAGGCCCCGGGGCGCTGCTGGCCGAACTGGACCCCGCGACGCGCGCCCGGATCGATCCGCTGAACCCCGCCCGTATCCAGCGCGCCTGGGAGGTACTGGCCGCCACCGGGCAGGGCCTGGCACGTTGGCAGGCGCAAACCCCGCCGCCCCTGCTGCCGCTGACGGCCTGCACCGCGCTGTTGATTGCGGCGGATCGCGACTGGCTGGCCGACCGCATCGACCGCCGCTTCGACCGCATGCTGGAGGAAGGCGCGCTGGATGAGGTTCGCGCCGTCCTGCCGCACTGGGACCCCACCGCCCCCTGGGCCAAGGCGATCGGGGCACCCGAACTGATCGCGCATCTTCGCGGCACACTGTCTCTGGAGACGGCGCGGCACGCGGCCCAGGCGGCCTCGCGCCAATATGCCAAGCGCCAGCGCACATGGTTTCGTGGCCGGATGGGTGCCTGGCACAAGATCCTGCGGCCTTGACCGCAGGCCGGCCCATTTCCGCCGAGACCAAAGATTTCCTTTGGAATAAAAGGGCTTCGCAACTAGTCTTCGCGCAGGAAACACCGCTTGCAAAGGCCACCCGCGTGAAACTGTTCACCGCTCCGCCGCTGTCGCATCTGTCCGCCCCATCCGCACAGGGGGATGGTCCCCAAACAGGTCCCGGCATTGCCCCCGGCGCATCGCAAGGTGCCACAGCGCCCGCCGAACGCCGCGCCACCCCGCTGCTGCCCGATCCCCCGTCGCAGCCGCGCGTGGTGGCGATCCCGCGGCTGGCCCAGGGCGGGCGCTGGCGGGTCGAGGCGATGCGCGCCCTGTCCGAACCCTGCCTGCTGTGGTTCACCCGCGGCCAGGGTCGAATCACGCTGGGCGGCGTCACGCGCGGCTATGGGGCGCATAACGCGATCTTCATTCCCGCCGGGGTGATGCACGGCTTCGATCCGGGCACGCAGACGCATGGCCAGGCGGTGTTCTTCGGGCGGGGCAGCGACATGATCCTGCCCCCGTCCGCCCAGCACCTGCGCATCCGCGAGGCCGCGCCACAGGCCGAACTGTCAGGCATCATCGATGCGATCGCGCGTGAACTGGATACCCGCCGCCCCGGCGCGGACCGTGCCGCGCGCCACCATCTGGGCCTGCTCGACGTCTGGCTGGAACGCCAGGTGGCGCTGGCCCAGGCCGAAACCCCTGCCCCCCGGCCCAATGCCGCCCGCCGCCTGGTCGCGCGCTATGCGGCCCTGCTGGAACGCGATTTCCGGTCCGGGCATGGCGTGGCGGATTTTGCCGCCGAACTGGGGGTGACGCCCACCCATCTGTCGCGCGTCTGCCGCGAAACCTGCGGACGACCGGCTTCGGACCTGCTGCAGGACCGCCGGCTTTATGAGGCACGCCGCCTGCTGTCGGAAACCCGCGCCCCGGTGCAGGACATCGCACGCACCCTTGGCTTTGCCAGTGCCGCCTATTTCACCCGCGCCTTCCACGCGAAAACCGGCAAGACGCCCTCGGACTTCCGCCGCGCGGGCAACTAGAAGGTGTCTTCATTCAAGCGAGCACGCCATTGCGCAAGCGATTGAGACGAACGCCGTGAAGGCGGCGAGGGTTTTTTCGGCGCGCAGGGCGATGCAGCGGAAGCGTTTGATGCGGTTGAAGAAACACTCAACCAGGTGGCTCTCCCTGTAGATCGCCCAGTCGATGGGACAAGATAGCGTGCGGCTGCGGTTGCGCTTGATCTGGGCCTCGGCCTGCAACGTCTGGGCAATGAGGGCGCGCAACGCCTCACTGTCATAGCCGGAATAATCGGCGACCACATGAGCGCACGATCCTGGCCTATGGTGAGCAGAGCGCCGCAGTGCGCGGGATCGAGAACCGTCAGGAACGCGAGGCGCTGCTGCTGCGCCTCGATGAACTGAAGGTCGCCCGCGACAGTGCCGAGGCGCAGAAGGTTCTGGGCGCCCTCAGCGATCTGCGGGGCCAAGACGAGGTCGGCGCAGCCCTGTCGCAACAAGAGCGAACCCAGGCGAAAGCGTTGTGCGTTTCACGGGGACAAGAGCACGGGGCCAAAAACCGCTGAGGGCAAGGCGGGAATAGCAGAAACGCAAAGGCAGCGTTGGCAGGCTGAACGCCCCAAATGCCATGTTGATATTCTGGCAATCAACCGCACCCTAGCAGGCATGGGATGCAGGTGCACTGACTTTCAAGAATTCTTGCATAGCCCAACCCAGAAAGCTGTCTTTGGGAATGGTATCGCTAAAGTCGCTTCTCAGCAGCGATCTGATCTGACTCCCCCAGAAGTGAGCACCGTAACAGTCAGAGGAATAGGATTCAACGCGTAGCCCGTCGGGTTCAAGAAACTTCCTCACGTCATCGACCTTGTAGAAGGTCTCCTTCGGAAGCGCGTGCTGAAACTCCCCGTGTATCTTCAGCAAATGGGTAAGCAGATAGGGACCGGTCCACGCCCAGCGCCATTCTGCAATCGGCAGCCCCTTGAAGCCCGTCCTGATTTGCCATTTTGCCTTTCGTGCCATGCTGAAATGCTTGGGATACCCCACAGTATCCAGACTCAACTCATTCAACGCCTGGGTTGTGCGGGAATCGCCGGGCAGGCGAAGAACACCGCTGCCAACGACTCGTTCATCTTGCAATCCAAACACATAGTCATTTCCAAATTCAAAAGACCGCAGCGCGATAATGTCCAGGTCAACCCATGTTCTTTCGGTTTCGCGCATCAGCCTGTACCGGAACAAGTCAGCATGCGGCGCTGGACTGCCATTTCGAAAGCGAAGAATGCGGGATTCGTTCCACACCTCCAAGGCGTCTCGGTTCTCGACGCCTTTAGGAAGGCTCTGCAAGGGCTTGTAGCTGTAGATGATGAGGTCGTCGTTCTGGGCGGCAAACGATGCCGCAGACACTTGCTCAAGAGGGCTAAGTTCGCCACCAATCCAAAGGCTCGCAAGCTTCGCCATGACAAATTCCTCCAAATATACTTGTGACGACCAAATCTATCATATCGTTTTCCAGCGAACAAATCCACGCGTAAGCGCAATGCGCTGGTTGGCATGGTAATTCAGTATGGCGGACGAAATGGGGATGATAAGAAGAGCACATCCAGAAAAACATTGAAATTATTCAGAATTCAAGTTTTTTGGCGGAGGGGATGGGTCTGACGTCCAACCTTCTCCACCACGTAAGTCATTGCAATCATTTAAGCCGATTGAAGTTGGTAAATCAAGCGACCCAAGCGGGCCTGACTTCGAAATTCATCCGCTCACAAACATGCTGCAAACTCACCTTGCGCCAAGCCTCAGCCTCACACCCAAGCCGATGATGTTTGATCCAGTCCGCGACGGCGAAATGACGCCATAGATCCCGGAGCGGTGATGCAACCGGGCAAAGACACTCAACCGCTCCCATGACGTATGTGCGTATTCTGCCTCAAAACCCATATAGTATTGGAATTGCACAGTATCTTCTCCGCGCACAAGGTTCGTTCCGTATTCGTATGCGGGCGGTGACACGGCATAGGAAAAACCGTTGGCCCAGCCGAAGTTGATGGTTCCTGTGGACGCAAGATCATAGTCTCGCGTCCGCAGCATAACACCGAGGG
Source organism: Pontitalea aquivivens (assembly GCF_046507575.1). NCBI lineage: Bacteria > Pseudomonadati > Pseudomonadota > Alphaproteobacteria > Rhodobacterales > Paracoccaceae > Pontitalea > Pontitalea aquivivens. The sequence continues at coordinate 16,581 of NZ_JBKFEY010000033.1, forward strand.
TTACTTCCTCATGGGTTTGAAGCCCGCTATGAAAATTCGCGGTTCCCTCGAGTTCCATGCGCGCGTCCGCGAACCCGATAGACGTATGGGGAATGAAAATATCCCTTGCAAGCAAATGGCGGGACAAGATGACCGAGGTCAAATAGCTTTCGTCGAAGGTCAGCCGCCCCGTGGCCGCATTGTAGGGCAGGTATGGAAGCCGTGTATCCGCCCACTGTCCAGAATAGACTCCGACCCGCCATCCTTCCGCATGGGCAGGAGAAGCTGCGGCAACACCAAAGATGCCAACGACAAATTGGAGGGCAAGACTAATCCGGCGGTTGGTGAAGTGCACTCTTTGGCCCAGCATCACGTGTTGAGCTCCTTATAGGCAAGAAGAAGGTCATCGGTCCGATCGAAGAACCGGATGCGGCTTCCCTCCAGCAGCAAGCCGCAGTCGCAATATTGTGCGATGGTGCTGGGTGAGTGGGAGATCATGATTATCTGGCTCTTGGCGAGCTTGTCCTGAAACACAGCTTTGCTCTTTTTCTTGAAATCCTCGTCTCCAACGGCGGTGACCTCGTCGATCAGGTAGACATCGAAGTCGATCGCCATGCTGAGGCCGAAGGCCAATCTGGCCTTCATGCCGCTCGAATAGGCCTTGATCGGCAAGCGCAGTGACGGCCCCAGTTCAGCAAATTCGGTGACGTAGGAGATGACGCGCACCGGGTCCTGCCCGTAGATGCGCGACACGAAGCGGATGTTCTCAATGCCGGTCATGCTGCCGTTGAAGCCGCCGGAAAAACCCAGTGGCCATGACACGCGTGATGTCCGAAAGACCTTGCCTAGGTTCGGCGGCTCTATGCCGGCCATCAGGCGCATCATCGTAGATTTGCCCGCCCCATTTTTGCCCATGATCCCGACATTACGATCCGCCGGAAACGCAAAGGAAAAATCGGACAGGATCGTCTTTTTCACCCCTCCCACTCGGTAGTATTTGCTGACCTTGTCGAAGACGAGCATCTAATATCTCGCCTGCCGGAACAGCCGCTCGCCAGCCAACCCCACCAACAGCATCCCTGCCCCCACTCCGACCGGATACCAGACATCAAGGAGCGTTGAATTGTAGTTCGGGTAGAACCCATGCCGGAACCATTCGACAAGGTGCAGCACGGGGTTCCATTGCAGCACCTCGCGGGCCTGCGGGGGGAGCTGGCTCGGGACGTAGAATATCCCAGAGATAAAGAACAAGGGCCGTGTCAGGATCTTTTCAATCTGAGTCCACGTTTCCCACAGCGATGCAATTACAGCGTTGAGCGTGCCAAAGCCAAAACCCAGAAGGAAGGCCGCGAGGAAGGCCAAAATGACATGCTCAGGATGAGCGGGAAGTGGCGCTAGGTTCAGGGCGATCAGCGCGGCATAAAAGACGACCATGATCACCACGTAGGTGGCGGCCACCAACACGGCCCGGGAGATCAATGTGTCGACATCTTTGATGATCGGATACGTCAGAAGAGCCCGGTTTGCATCGAATACCGTCATGAGCTTATTCGAGAGCTCATTGAAGAACTGCAGGGTGAGGATGCCCGTCGCGAAAAACAGGGCCAGACTTGAGCCAAAGGGGGGCTGACGGCCGATCATGCTAAAGAGGAACGCCAGCAGGCCAACGCCAACGGTCGGCGTGATGATCGCCCAGACGTAGCCGAACGGCGATGTTCCAAATGTCGCGCGGGTTTCGCGCACAACGAGGCTGGCGATCACGCGCAATTGCAGCGACAGAAGCTCGTGCGTGCTGACCAGCCTCATGTGAGATGGTCCCGAACAGAATATGTCATCAGCGTGCCGACACCCCATGCCGCGACCAATGCGAAGCCAAGGATCAGAAGGTTGCGCAAGCTGCGAGGATATTGTGCGGATTCAGGCGCCTGTGGCCGCAAATGAATCGCGAGGTAGCGTTGTTGCCGGTCGGCGTCCCTCCGCGCCTGCTCGAGCGACGCCAGGGCCGATGCGTAGGCCTGTTGGGCCAGGCTGCGTTCGACCTCCAGTTCCTCATAAAGGGCCAGTTGCTGGCTGACAGCGCTGACACCGCTTTCTCCAAGCACCTCGCTGCCGATCGCCTCACGACGTTCAACGATCTGGGCGGCCAGCGCCTCTGCGTTGCGCCGCAGCGCGGTGAGGCTGGGCGCGTTTTCGTCGAGGGTTTGGCGCAAGGCGGAAATGCGAGCATTGACGTCGATAAGACGCGCCTCAAGGCTAGCAATCAGCTCAATCTCAAGCGCGGCACTTGCAGAGGGGTCGACGGATTGCTCGGAGGCACGGAAATCGCGAATTGTGCTGAGTGCCTGCCGTAAGCGGGCCTCCTGAAGTTCCACCTCTGCCCGTGCAAACCGGAGCGCGTCGCTTCGAGCATTCGCGGAGAGTTCATTCACCAGGGTTTGGGTAAGGCGCAGAACCGCTGCTGCGATTTCTTGCGCATGTTCCGGGCTAAGGGATTGAACCTCAAACTCGATGATCCCAGAGGTCGGGTCGAATTGAGTGTGGATGCGCCTGTTCCAGTACTCGAGGAAATCCTCGACCGTTGCATCGGCATCCAGCCGCGAGAGCGGATCAACGTCGCGTGAAGAATAAACGCCACGCAGATCAAGTTCGAAATCCACTGCCTCCAGAAGTTCGCGACTGCCGAGGTAGCTGAGAACGATGTAGGAGTCCGATGTCGTCGAGCCGGTGCTGGCAAGGCCGGTCAAGGCGCCAATCCCGTCAATCCCGGCATTCGTATCGATACCGCGGATAGAGAAGCCCGCGCGAGCCGCATAGCGGTCCGTAGCGAAGGTCGCATAGTAGAGCATAGCAGCAAAAAGCGGCAGCACTACGCACAGGAGGAACGACACCAGTAATCTGCTGAGGCGGCGTCTCTCCTGCCGATCGCTCGGGTCGATCGCCGCCGAGTTGCCAAGCGTCAGCACCTTGCCCTTTGTCACCGACCGCTCGTCGTTCTTGGCATTGGTCATCGCGTGTTTCCCTTAAGCTTAAGCCAAGCCAGAATGGCGCTCCGCAAGAATTTGCGATGCAAGTTCCGGCGCTGAGGGCCACGGTTTGCCATGGCTGCAAGTTGTTCCACCGCCTGCTCGGGCTCGACAAAGCAGTCCCGCTCATAGTTGAAATATCGAGGGTAAGAGATCAGGGCCCCATGAACCAATTCTGCGACCGTCAGTCGCCGCGTTCGGCGGAGGCACGGTATCCTGTCTTCCGTCAACCCCCAGCCCGCGTAGAAGGGGAGACCGTGGCAGACGACCTTGACACCCCGGATCAGCGCCTCGAAGCCCAACAGCGAAGTCATCGTATGCACTTCATCGACCTGTCCCAGAAGCTGGCCTAGAGACACTGGTCGCGCAAGGACCTCATCGGCCAAAGCCAGCACATCCCGCTCTCCATCACCTTGGCGGCGGAGGCCAGCCAAAACATCGGGGTGCGGCTTGTACACGATATGGGCGGATGGGTTTTCCTGCCTGACGCGTCTGAGAAGTTCGACATTGGACCTGACTTCTGGTGAGCCGAGCCGGATCGAGGCGTCCGTTTCGACCTGGCCGACCACGAGAATTACCGGGCTAAGCCCGTTGGGGCGATCCCAGGTTTCATTACCCAGGTTGTATTTTGTAAGGTCGAGCTCAATGATCCTGTCGCGGAGTTCATCCGCACGCAGGACAGCCGCATGATCCAGCACTTGCGTTTCGAGAATGCGCTCCAACCTCGAAGGGCGCGTGGCGTCATAATGAATCCCGATATCGTCGATGACCAGCGACAGCGGCCGCACGAGGTCGGCGCCAAGTCCAGAGGAACGCAGAAAGCCGTCCTCCATTCGCAAGATGGTCGCGTTCGACGGGAGCGCCGGCGCATCGGCACTGCCCCACAGAGCGATGACGAGAGGAGATTGTGATGGCGAGACGGCAGGGGGTGTTTTAGCGAACACCACATAGGAGCCTTGCAGAAATCGCTGAATGAACAGTCGTTTCCAACGCGAGAACCCGATGGCCAAAATCTGCTCGGGAAATTCCTGTCGTTTCCGGCGCTGCAATCCGACATGCGCAAAGCTACACTCGGGTTCGCAGCGGGTCATAGTCACGGGGTCGATGTAGCGGGGATATTTGACTAGTGCCGCATGAACGAGTTGCTCGAGCGCCACGGGCTTTCGCCGCTTCGGTGCAGGCAGTTCGTCATCTGTCAACCCCCAGCCGGCGTAGAAGGGCATCCCGAAACAGCGCACACGCTTACCCCAGATCAAAGCTTCGAAACCGACCTGCGAGGTCACAGTGTAGACGGCATCTGCGTTCTTGATCAAATGGGCAACGTGACAGTTGTCCAAAATAACCCTTAGCCTCGGGATTGCACCTAAGATTTCAGGATCGAAATGACGCCGTCTCGGCCTCTTAAGTGCATCGGGGTGCAGCTTCACGACGATGGTCTTATTGGGGTTTTCTTCGAGCGCAGCTTCCAGCATTCGTTCAAACGCGGCCACATCGGCAAGCCCAAATTCTATTGAAAGATCCCCTGCGACCTGATCAGCGACTAGCACATATTGCGGAGGCAGCTGCTTTTCATGATCCCGCGCAGCATTGAATTTCGACAGACCAAAGTCGCGCCAAGCACTCATGATCGCGCTAGCGCGAACTTCTTCGCCATTCGGTAGAGTTGCCGCGATCATTTCTTCAAGCGCCGATGGTCCCGTGGCGTCGTAGTAGATGCCCTCGTGATCAAAGATCAGCGATAGTCCAAGATCGCCGCGCTCAACCGAACGGAGAAAGCCATCTTCCAAAAGGCAGAAATCGGTCCCGGTCGCCTCCGCGATCGCAACGGCCCTTCGGCCCGACCATTTGCGCCCCCACCCAATATACAAGGCCGCGCGCGAAGGCAGCAGTCGGCTGTGGAAAGCTGGCGCGCGTCCAAGGATCACTCGAAGCGTTGGATGATCGGCAAGGTCCATTGATGTGACAAGTGTCACTTGTCGCCGATCACTGTCAATCAGCAGAAGATGCCCCGCAATCAGCCGTAGCCACTGCGGCAGCTTACGAAGACGCGTGACCATTCGTTCAACTTTACCCACGATTTGAAATCGTTTCCGTCTCTGCTACTTCATCGAAACCGATGGCGTTGACTTCATAAGAGCCGCCTACGTTTCGAACACAGTACTGTTTGGGTACGAAACGCTTTAACTGTTCGTTTGACCGCAACTCCTGCCAACGCTTTACAAAGTTTTCTGGATCATCGTAGCGAAGGCGTTCTCCTTTAGGGGGAACCGAGTTCCACCAACGCAAATCTAGCAATATATCCCGTATTTCCGCCGAGAAACGATAGCGTATCAATCGAGCCGGTTGACCCGCGACAATCGCGTAGGATGGAACATCTCTGTTTACGAAGGAGTTTGCACCGATGATGGCGCCGTCTCCCACCGTAACACCTTGGCGGACAACAACATTGCGCCCGATCCAGACATCATTGCCGATCATCGTCCGATGAGAGTTACCTCGCCATCTGAGATCAGGATTAGCAAAATCAGTCCAATGCTCCGCTTCCGAAAACCATGTAAGGCCATTGTATTGCACGGGATGCGAGCTGACCCAATCGATGGGATGCTCCGGTGCTCCTATTGAAACATTTGCAGCAATCGAGCAGAAGCGGCCGATAGTAGAATTTCTTAGTTCAAATTTAGGCCCACAGTAGCTGAACGCCCCAACTTCCTCCGACCCAAGGCATACCGTATCGGATAATCTCGTGGCAGTTTCAAAAGTTAATTGGCGTCCGATTTGCGACACCTTTGATATCGTCAATCCAAGTCGCGCCAAGTCTTTAGCGTCAATGCCTTCTTTATGCGTGATATCCTTTGCTGAAGTTTTTGCCGACGCTTGTTTCGAGCCTGTCATACTTGATCCGCCGTGATTCGATAGTAGGCTCTGAGCAGGGTTGAACGGCTGTCGCCAAAGAACTCTGCCCGATCACGGAGGTATTTATTAAGTTTTCGTTCGCCCAGGACCATCTTTGCGATCGACTGCTCAAGCGGTCGCTTTCGTTCTGCCTTGATGCTGGTTGGCGCATGCGGTCCGGTTTTTGCTGATGAGGGCACGGGCCGAGTCGGCTTCTTTGCAGTAGGTGGCGATGCATGTGCTGCTCTTGCTCCAGCTTTCCAGACGGAGTCTCGCACATGATCCTTTGAACTAGGCGAAACAATGAATTTTTGCGGAATTCCACCCACCGCGTCTTCGAACGACTGGTTCATGAGCAACTTTGCATCAGTTGCAACTGGCGAGTCCACAAACTGCCGGAAGGCCATCTCGGCCAGTGCTGGGTCGATATAAATTTGGTCTGCGAGATCGGCGAATCCAGACCTATAATTGCGAACAAAATCCAAGGCGCCTCTATGCACCGCGTCAATGAAGAGACGGCGAGGCATATGATTTGCCTCGGGACGGAACATCGGCTGCGCACGACCGTTGGACATTCTCATGGTAACGAGCGAAGGCTCGCTATGGCAGAGCAGAAACTCTGATAACTGCCTGTTTTGGACCACGGCCGACGTCGAAATCTGCGGTGCCAAACCCTGACCGACATATCCACGATGGCTATCGCCCTGATCAAGCCATATTTCGCTGTCTTGCAACGTGGCGTAATAATAGCCAGTGAGCCGCCGGCCAGTAAGCGCGCCCAAGGCCCCTTGGATGTTAGCCTTCCAGCCAACATCCACAACCGCGGGCATTTTAGCGTCGTAAAAACCACTTTCCGTCAGGTAGAGCTCATAGGCTTTTCGTTCGACTGCAGCATTCTGAAG
>NZ_JBKFEY010000034.1:0-18100 GCF_046507575.1 Pontitalea aquivivens
CAAATTCGAGATTGCTCGGGCCCAGGGTGTCGCGGCGGTCCCGGTAGGGGCCACCGGCTCGATGGCTAGTGAACTGACCGCCGAGACCCTTGCGAGCCCGGCCGGCCTGTCCCCAACGCTGTTGGCGGCGATCACCGCCCTTAACCAACCCATTGCCGAACTCAATAATCTGCTGCAGCCCACCATCGATGTCGTCAAGGCGCTCTCGGCCGAATAAGGCCGCCCAACCCCGAAGGCCCCAATGGCGGCCACCGGCGTCCAGGATCTTGACGACATCGGCTCGCAGCCATAGCGCCGAGGAACAAGGGAAAAGCCTATGACGCTGATCTTCAAGTACGTTTCCGAAAACGTCATCGGGCATGTGTTCAACCGCGACGGACATGTGGGCATCAAATGTTCGCTGCCGCAGGATTACAACGATCCCTATGAACTGTTTCTCGGCATCGACCTCAAGCAGGGATCGGAACTCCTCGCGACTTACAGCGAAGTTGTCGGGGAGGTTCCCTCACAGCTGACGACATGCTTTTCGAAGTCCCCGGTCGTGGCGCCGATGTGGGCTCATTATGCCGACAACCACCGGGGCTGCGTGATCGGCTTCGACGTGGCCGCGCTACAGGATGTTTTCCCGGATCTTCTGGTCAGGGACATCGCCTACCGCGACGGCCCGCATGAAGATCTGGTGCGGTTTACGCAGATGGCGGCCCACCGGAAAAAGCCTAGGGACGCCATGGCGCTGCGGGATGCGGTGACCTATCAAAGCTACTTCTCGAAATATCTCGAATGGAGCTATGAACAGGAGGTTCGGGCGGTCAATTTTGAAGACTATGTTGAGGATATCCACGGTCACAAGATCCTTTTCGTTCCTGGGTCGTGCGTGGCCGTCGTGATTGCAGGCGCCAAATCGACCGACGCCACGAAAACTTCCTTGCGCGAGGCGGCGACCGAACTCGACGCGCCTTTTTATAACGAAACGATCGGCCGCAGCTTCCCAACACCCTATCTGGTAGACGAGGCCAATGAGGCCCGCATATTCGCAGACGGCGTCATTGCTATCCCGGCCGGAACTTGCGCGGAATGCGGAGAGCCGATGAAGGCCGGGGGCGAGTTGTGTCCGTGGTGTGCCATCGATGACGCCGACCGGCTGAATGCTGCGGGAAACAATCCGTTCAGGATTCTGGACAGTCATGGGCTGTTGGAGGACTATTTCAGAAACTTCCCGGTCCGGCCGCGCGCTCCCTACAGTTAGCTGACGAGCCCGGCAGCATACCCGCTACGGCCTACTCTCTCCGGCTCTTCGCGTACCGCCCTTGCCGTGGCCATGGCGTCTGCTGTTCGTCAACGAGACGCCCCGGCCAGTACGGGTGGTGAAGGACCTGAACCGAGGAGCCGCCCACCACGACGGCATCGGCCTCTGGGTCGATGTGTTGCCGCAAGTCCGCTCTCTGCCCGCGGGCCGTTTTAGCGGCCTGCTCGCTGCATCTCGCATGAACGACTGTTTTGCCCATTTTGCCGCAGCCGCCATGCCGCAGTGCCGTCAGACTGCTTTCCGCCCTTTACGTTTCCCAAGGTGCTCCCCTCGGCATCACATCCTTCATCTCAATCTCCCGCAACAAGCCGCCGGCCAGCAAGCTCTCGCATACCCAGCCGAGCGCCCTGCACCAATCAACATATCCACGCCGCGCGGCCTCGATCTGCTGCGGATGGGGCGAGAACGTCACCGGGCACGCCAGCACCTCCACCGTTCGCCACTTTCCGCGCGACAGCACGCGCTCGGTCCCGACCACGGTGGTGGTGGCCCGCTCCCCATGCTGGTTGCGCTTCACCTCGACCGGCACACAGCGCGGCACTGCCCCCGGCAACCAGTCCGGCGTCAGCCCAGCGCGGGCGAGCTCGGCAACCCTGATAGCCATGCGCTTGCCACCAAGATCGTCCGGCATCCCAGCGACGGTTGCCGCGATGACCTCGGCGTCCTCATGTGTGTAGCTGCCAATCTTATACTGTCCGCCGTCAACCTTGCAGCCGAGGATGGCGCGCTGCAGGAGGACGTATTCGAGGCCGAAGCCAAACCCTTGCTCGCGCTCGGGGTCGGGTGGCTCGGGCAGCTCAAGCTGGGCATGCTCAACGCGAAATGCCCACTCTAGCGCTTGCTGAACCGACATGGATCGCTTCGGGCGGCCCGGCCCAACATGCCCCGCACGGGAATGCAAGCTGCGGTCGTGCTTCATCGGATCCCCCGCTCGCGGAGGCGCTCCGCCGTAACAAGCCCACGGGCAAGCATCGCGTCGCGCATGGAGTTTGAGATTGCGCTCACGGGTACGTAGCGATCGGAGTTCACCATCTCGGCATAGAAGATCGGCAGATCCTTGATTGGTCGGGTTTCCTGCGACGCTTCCGTCTTCGGCTTGCGCCATTTTCGTGACGCCTCATCCGCGTTTCGCTGGGCAGCGCGCTGCATGACACGGTCCAGCGCCTTTGGCCCATCGGGGGGCTCGGGGTGTTCCCGCCGCGACGCCTCTGCCGCCTCGAGGATTTCAGCCTCGCTCAGCCCGAGGTCGGTCTGCCAGCGCCGAACATGTTCACGCGGCGGCCAGCCTTGCCACCAGCCGGGCAGAGGGCCGTCAGGGTCAAAGCCCAATGCCGATAGCAACGAGCCGAAAAATCCCTCATCGAGGCCGTCACGCGCCTGCGCGCCCTCCTCCTCCTTTACTGGTTTACTTACTGGTTCTCTTACAAGGTTACTGTCCGGATTTCGGACACGGCTCGGGGCATTTTCCGGACACGGCTCGGGGGCAAAATCGGACACGGCTCCGCGTCCGGTTTCCGGACACGGGTCGGGTTTATCCACAGGGGATGCACCAATTTCCGCAGCGTTTTCGGGGGGCGCGAAGGGCAGGTCGTCTTGCGCGGCGCTGCCATGTCCGGTTTCCGGACACGGGTTTGGCCGATCTTGGGCAAAGCCCGGCTCAAAGGCCAAGATGTAGCGGGTCGGCATCTGCCGCTTGTTGCCAGGGTTAAGACGCTGCACGCGACGGATCAGGCCTGAGGCCTCAAGCAGCGCCAGATGCTCGTTCAGCGTCGATCGGCTAATCTCGCAGTCCTCGGCCAACTGCTCCTGGGAGGGGAAGCAGCCGAAATCCGGATTGAACCGATCGCACAGGTGCCAAAGCACGATCTTGGTCGTGGGCTTCAACCCGCGCTGCTGGATGGCCCAGTTGGTGGCGGCATGGCTCATGGCGCTGGCCTCCCGACCGGAGGCACCACACGCGTCGTGAAGCCATGATCCGCCAAGGCGCCCAGCGCATCATCAAGAGAGCGCACCAGCGCCCAGCCGAAGCCCTGCACGGTCACCGCATCACGAAACGCCTCCTGCGCTGGGCTGAGCCGTCCCTTGAGGGATTTCAGCTCCAGGAACAGCACGCGCCCAGCGCAGAGCACCATCAGATCGGCGAAGCCAGGATGGACACCCATCCCTACGAGGATCGCTTGCCGCTTCGCTCCGCGCGGTCCGGCTTCGGTGATCTCGTTCGGGCAATGGTGAATGATCGCGCCTTTGGGCAGCGCGAAACGCAGCGCCGTGACCACAGCACGCTGCAGATCTGCCTCAGGTGTACCCCGCCGCTTCATCGGCCGCCCTCACGGTCTGAACTGGGCGCGGGCAGGCGCCGGGGCGACTTGGCGTCGAGAACAACGAGCAGGATCCGGGCATCCTCGCGCTCCTCGGGCGTCTCGCCATGCTGTACGAGCACATTGCAGGCCAAGCGCAGCAGATGGTCGGAATGGTTCACGACATCGGCAACGACGATGCGCGCCTCGCGACGACGTTCGTCAATCCAGTCCTGGCGGACGCGCTCGCGTGCGCTGGGCTTGCGGAAGGGCAGGGGGATGCTCATCGACGTCCCCCATGACGCTTGCGCCGCGATGCTGTTGTTTCCTGCTCTTCGAGCCATTCCAGGACGGTGGCGCGGCGGTAGTAGACCTTGCGCCCCGCTCGGATGCAGGGCGGTCCGGATCGCAGAACGTCCCAACGACGCAAGGTGTCCTCGGACACTCCGAGTTGTAGCGCGAGGTCGGTCCTGCTGATCCATCCTCCCAGCAAGCCGCCTGACTGCCTTGCGATGCTTTCACCGATTTCGTGCGATTGCATAATGTCCCTCCAGTTTTGCGCCCCGATGCGGGCGTTTTCCGAGGGCTACTCAGGCACAGGCTTGAGGGTGGAAGGGAGGAACGGGGTGGAATGGAATCGCGAAATCCGTTCCACCCCCTTATTTCATTGATGATTTCGCGCGTCGTAGGCCCGCCGTCCTTCGAGCTGAAGCCACCTCGCAGGCCACCCTCGGACCGGTTTCGGCGACACTCGGCGGCAAATCCCCGGAAATCTCGGCATTCGCGTGCAATTCGGGGGTGGAACGCCGCAAAACGCGTTCCACCCCCTGTAATTATTGAAGATTCGCAGCTTCCAGCGCGGACCGGGGCTCGCATGGAGGCTCAAACGTCCTGGCTGCGGGTGTGGCAATGTTCGACAGCGGGACAATGGCACGTCACGTAGCGGCAAAATCTTCAAGAAAACTTGGGGGTGGAAGCGATCTGTCTCCACGATGCCACCCTGTTCCAGCCTTCCACCCCGGCCGCCATGCTCTGCTTGATGACGGTCTGGATCTACGCCTGATGGCAGGTCCATGAGAAAGGATTTGGCATGGTGAACAGACAGAAGCTGACCGAAAAGGTTCTACGAGAGGCTATTCCCGCCGAGGGGCGCGACTATCAGATCTTCGACACCGATGTGCGTGGCTTTGCCGTCTGCATCTATCGGGGCGGCGGCCGCGCCTTCACACTCGACTATCGCTACGCCGGGCGCCAGCGCCGGATGACATTTGGGCGCTGGCCCGAGTGGGGTGTCACGGCGGCACGGGAACGAGCCAAGGAACTGCGCCGCGAGATCGACGCAGGGGGTGACCCGCTGGCGACGCGTGGCGCACTCCGTGAGGCGCCCCGCGTGACTGACCTGATCGAGCGCTATGTCGAGGTGCATTTACCGCATCTCGCGCCTCTCAATGCTGTCGACCAGCGCTCCATGATGGAAAAGTTCATCGGCCCTGCGTGGGGCAGGATGCTGGTCACCGAAGTCTCAGCCTATGACGTCGAGTTGCTTCTGACCAAGGTTGCCGAAGGACGCTCACGTCCAGCCAAATCCAAGCCGAACAACCGCGCGCGCAAGTTGCAAGGGGCCAAGCCCACGCCAGTGCGCGCGAACCGTGTCGGCGAAGTGATCCGCAAGATGTTTGCCTATGCCATCAAATGGGGATGGCGCGACGACAACCCCGCCATGGGGTTTCGCCGTCGGATGGAGACGCCGCGCGAGCGATATCTGTCGCAAGAGGAAATCTCACGCCTCGCTATGGCGCTCGACGCGGCGCAAGACGACCGCGCCGCTGGGATTATTCGCCTCTGCATGCTGACAGGCGCGCGCGTGGGCGAAGTTCGGCAGGCCCGCTTTGAGGATTTCAACCTCGAGCATCTGAGCTGGACCAAGCCTGCCAGCACGACCAAGCAGCGCCGTGTTCACCGCGTGCCGATTTCCGATGAGGCCGCGGCTATCGTCCGCCAGCGGCGCATCGCTGTTGTCAAAGGATCGCCATGGCTTTTCCCGGGCGACACGCCTGGCCAGCCCGTGCAGGAAATTCGCCGCTTCTGGGCGCGCATCCAGAAGGACGTCGGGATCGAGGACGTGCGCATTCACGACTTGCGTCATACCTTCGCCTCGCTGCTGGTGAGCGGAGGCGCGTCGCTAGAGATGATCGGCAAGTTGCTGGGCCATAGCCAGATGCAGACAACCCAGCGCTATGCGCATCTGATGGACTCGCCCTTGCGCGCTGGTGTGGGCGCTGTGGCCAGCGCATTCAAACCAAAGCCCCGCCTCGTTCACATTACCCAACCCCAGCCGGTCGATGGTCCACGCCCCGAGACGAGCCCACTCATCGCTTCGGGTGCTTGAACTTCAATGCTTTCAGGATCGGCGCCAGCCGCAGCCGGATCGATTTTTCGTCGGGGAAGGTTCCGTCCTCAGACTGCATCGAGAACCAGTCCTGCAACTCCCGGATCCACTCGCCTTGCGACTTCGGCAGGCCGTCCTCGAAAACGCGGCGGGTGATTTCGACATTCATCCCTGCCCAGTCATAGTCCCCACCTCCTCCTAGCCCAGCGCCACCTGCGACGCGGCCGAAGAGGTCGTTGGTCATCTCGAATTTGTGGACATCCTCGCCGAGGATCATCATGTCGCCGATCGAGACCAGAACGCCGTCCTCAGGCGTCGTGATGTAGAGCCAGTCAGTCGCCTCGAGCGGTTTGATGCGCTGCAGGTTGGCTTCCTGCGGGCCTGTCCCACAGCGTCTGAACATGGGCAGGATATCGGCGGGGTCGATGCTGATCATCCCGGCCACCCGTTCCTCGCCACAGAGCACGGGTGGTATGCCTGTGACGATCTTGAGCGATCCCGTCGCGGCCCAGCCCGCAATATCGGAAACCGTGCAGCCCCATCGTGCGGCTGTTTCATGGACGGGGTAGAAGGCGCGTTGTGGAAGTCCCATTGGCAGAAATCCTTTCAGTTGGGTAGCTGCCCGGCCAGATGGATTCCATGCAAAGCAGCGTCTTGGCTGTGTCTCGAGACGAGCAGCGAGGCCCAGAGGCGCCTGTCTGAACGATTCGGCTCGACCACGAGGCCATGGTAATCTAAGGTGGGGGTAAGAATCTTACCCCTACGAGGTCGCTTGGGCATTTTTGTTGCGGAGGCAGTCAATGTCGTTCGTCAAAGCTCGGGAATTGCTGCGCATCGCCGAAATGGCCAAAGCGCGATACCGCGGTGTCAGCCTGCGGGACATCATGAGCGAGTTGTCCGTGAACGAGCGGACCGCACGACGCATGGCACGTGAGCTGGAGGATCTTTGCCCCAAGGTGCTGATCACCGAAGATGAGGAGCGGCGGCGCTTCTGGAAGCTGGCACAGGTTCCCTTCATCGACCATCGCGTCGTTCATGAAAAGGAGCTGTCCGCGCTTGATCTTGCGATCCGGCGCGCGGCGCGCGATGGCGCTGAACACGAGGTGGTGGCGCTGCAGCGCATCCGAGATCACCTGGTTGCGTCGGTCCCCCGTATGCATGCGCGGTCAGCTGAGGTCAGCTCAGAGATCATGATGCTTGCGAATGGCTTTGCATGCCGCCCTGGACCTGCCGCTCGAGTTGAAAAGCTGCATCTCGAGAACTTGTTTTATTCGCTGCTCCACCCGAGCATGGTCGAGATAACCTACATCAGTGCGCGCAACCCGGAGCCCCGAACCAAGCTTGTTGAGCCACACGGGATAATCGTCGGCACGCGTCATTATCTCGTGGCTCGCGATGGGCCGGATGACCGGCAGTTCAAGCAATACCGCCTTGATAGGATCATCAAGATGAGCGGCACCTCGATCCTGTTCCAGCGCGATCCCGACTTTGACATCGAAACCTACAGCACCTTCGCCTTCGGATCATACTTTTCCGAAGCGGAGCATGGACTCGTGCGCTGGCGCTTCTCGCCACGCGCAGCACCAGTTGCGCGCGAGTTCATGTTCCATCCGACACAGGTTCTGACAGACATGGCCGATGGCGGCTTGCTCGTGGAACTCACCGCCAGTGGATGGGTCGAGATGGCGTGGCACCTGATCATCTGGGGCAACGATGTCGAGGTCCTTGATCCGCCGGAGCTGATCTCAATCCTCGACCAGGTACGGCGCGGTGAGGTGAAGGTGCTGCCATGAGTGGGGTCAGTAGCGACGTGGAGGGCGGACTCCAGACCTTCGCCATGGCTGCGAAACGTTCATGCGTCGGGGTCAAAAACTGACATTCAACCCATGACGAACGCGGGGATCACGCGGCGCTGCCGCAGGGTCGGCTGTGAGCCCTCCTTGGCAGTTCGCCGGGCCGCACAGCGAACGGCTGCTCCCGCGATCAGCCACAAAAGTGCCGAAACGAGCTGGGTTTTGCCCGGGGGTTCTGACCGTGCTAACGTGATGAATAAGCTGAAGTGCTCAACGAGGGACAGAAATCACCCTTTGGGGTCGGGCCACTGCCCTGCGCAGCGCCCGGTTTCCAGCAGGTACTGGTTCGTCACCGGGGTGCCGCCCGTCACCTTTCCAGTCGTCAGACCAAAGCCAGTCCTCGAAATAGTAGAGCCAGAGGTAGGTCCATGGAATGACTGTCTGGTCGATCCGCTTTCGTGCCTCCCACTCACGTGTTCCCGGAAGATAGAGGCAAAGACGCAGCGGATCCCTGTAAACATGAGGCAAAGGTCGCCCGTCTGCCAGTAGTTCAAGGTCCGGATCGTCTATCTGAACGTCGGGCGTTTGACCCAGTCGATACGTGACGGTGGCAAGATAGGAGCGCGCTAAGGCGGTCGGCTGTATGGGCACTTGCCATGTCAGCTTGTTTGTGCGGACCGTTCCCCCACCTCCGATTGCCGGGTTGGCCTTCAGAAACAGCAGTTGCTGTGACAGGGTCAGGTCCTGATTTCGGCCGGATCCCTTCATTGGTCGCCGAAGAACGTGTTGGCGGGAACGGCCGTTGATGCGGCGACCTGTGATGTCGTCAACCCGATCAGCGGTGCGACGGAAAGCAGGCCTGATTTTCGGCCATCCGACACCGCACTGATGCGGTTTCCGAGAACACGTCCGGTGACACCGGGGCCGAACGAACGCTCCATGTTAACAGACAAACGGTCTTGACCAACCGCATCACGAAGAGCCTCGAAGTCAGACAAGACTTGTGCGTGCCACGCGTGGAATGCCGGGGCGCGACGGGCATCCTTGTTCCAGTTGTCCGCGAAATTTTCCCCGTCGGTTGTCTCGTTCAGGATGGCATAGCCCTGTCGTCCGTCCAAAATGGGGCGCTCGATGAAATGCGGCATCATCCGGATCGTTTCGACCACCACATCCATCTCGTCTTCAAAGACATGCCGCCGCACGCAATACGCATATGCCTGCATCGCGAGCGTGGTGATGATGATTGAAATCGGGGCGACGTCTTCCTTGTTGTTCTCGTAAAACACGTCCCGGTGCCGTTTGAGCAACTGCACGATGCGGCGCAGGATTCCCTTCACCGCCTCACGGACGGGGAAGGGTTCTACCGTCGCCTTATCCCGCTGCATGGCGATGAGCTTGCCTGCAAAGGTGGGCCGGAGTGCAGCACGCTCATCGAACAAGGCCTTGTAGGCACGCGGGTTTGTCGGATGCCACGCCCCTAAGGCCCGGTCAGGCACCAGTTCACCACGGTTGAAGCAGGCCGGGTTCGCGATGGTCGGGGACAGGTCGAGGTGGAAATCCCCCGCATAGTTCAAACGCCAGCAGCGCTTCTTTTCTTCGAGAAGCCGAACGTAGGTCGCGTGTTCCTTCAACCGCTTGCCAACCGCCGCCTTAAGGACCTCCGGGGAGATGCTGGACGCGACACCTGCACAGAAGCAGATCAGATCGACATCGAATTCCCGGCGTCCGATTGGCTTCACGGCCGTTCCGAGCGCGCTAGATCCGTGTAGGTAGACCATGACGCTGACCAGCAGCGGATCGGTCGATCCCGACAACCAGTCCCCGACCGCACCATAGCTCTGGCGGGCACGATCAAACTGGGTTTCAGTGAGATCCAGATCCGTGCCGATCTCGTCCAATATGGTGAATATCTGCGTGCGCCGACGAATATCGTTGTCGGTCAGCGGTTGTCGCAACATCTGGTTCATGCCGCATCCTCCTTGAGTTGATGGACCGGCACGAAGTCATCGGCAGGCTGTGTGAAGAAGATCGGGGTCAGGTGGGGCTTCGCCTTTCGGGCTTCCGACATGCCGAGGCCCTTGAGGCGGCCGATCTTAGTGGTGTCGTCCAAAGTGAAAAACCCACTCGGGACTGACGGCGAAACGCGGTAGATGCGATCCCCGTCGTAAGGGTGACCCGTCAGGAGCTTTGCCATGCCGAGGGCACCGTGTGATTGCCCATCCGCGTAGAGGTTGAGGACTTTGAGGCCGAGCCCTGCAAAACCTGGGCTTTCGGGCAGCATGTAGACCTCGTCCAGGCATCCCAGGCTCAGAATGCGGAGGTCTGACGGATGCCACCCCAGAAGGGTGATGGCTTCGACGACGGCAATCGCCGTGGGGTTGTTGGCCCAAGTTCCACCATCGGTCAGGCCGATGTCATCGACCGTGCGATGCCGCTTGAAATACGTGGGCGCGGCCGCCGTGGCCAGAGCGGCATCCAGTGCCGTCTTGCGATAATCGGTTTGCAGGCGCGTGTGATGCGCGGTCTTGTAAACATAGGGGCTGCGGAGATCGGCATCCCATGCCGGGATCACCAACCGGGTCCGTGATTGCCCGATCAGATCGTCGTTCAGGACGGCTCTCAGCTCCCGGGCAAGAATTGCCGCATCGTGTTTTGGTCCGACAGCGTGTCGCCCTGTAGCGGTGAGGGTGCGCCAAGCTTTCTGCATCCAGCCCGGCGCCTCAACATCCGCATTGTCTTGGCCGAAAATGACAGGCCCGCGACGCTCGTAAAGCTCCAGCAGCTCTCTTGCGGTGCGACCGAGGCCCAGGCCCAGTGCGATGATGCCACCGGTCGACGTGCCGGCGATGAGATCAAAATAGCGCCCGATGGGCTCGCCAAGGTCCTCCTCGAGCCCCGCGAGGAAGGCAGCAGGCATTGTGCCCTTGATCCCGCCACCATCGATGGAGAGGATACGACGTATCTGCCTGTTGTTCTCGCGGCTGCTCATCCGGACGTCCATCCCGCTTTTGCCCATTAGCCTTTCGGCGGATAAGGGTCCTTGCCATAGGTGTTGCGCTCACGGATGCGGCCGTTCTCGCCATGGATCAGCATTTCGCTGCCTTGCCGGATCGCGACTTCACGTGCCGCGCTGATCGCCTCACGCTGCGTGCCGTGAACTGAGGTGGCGCGCCCGTTACCCGCACCCCAGACAGCCCATCCGCTCGCATGAGGCGCAACATGTTGATTTTTATTGGTCATTTTGGCATTTGCGCCCCTATTTTCATTGACGCTTTGTCAACCTTGTGTTTATATATAAACAAATATATGGCGTTTATCAACCGCCGTGAAGTCGATGGGAGAGAACCGTGTTCGGACAAAGGCTCAGGCTTGCCCGCAAGCAGGCAGGATTATCTATGCAGGCACTCGCAGAGAGCGTGACCCCGAGCGTTTCTGCGCAGGCCATCAGCAAATACGAGGCAGACAAGATGATGCCGTCGTCGGGCGTGCTGGTCGGCCTAAGCAAGTCCCTCGGGGTGTCGCTGGACTTCCTGATGGGCGGTCAGGTGGAGGCGCTTCAGTCTCTTGAATGGCGCAAAACCTCCAACGCCTCAGCACAGGATCGCGCCAAGGCTGAAGCGGTCGTGATCGGGAAGCTGGAAGACTACCTCGCCATCGAGGACATTCTTGACCTTCACCCTTCGGATGATCCCTTCGCGGAAATCCGGATCGACCGTGTCGAGAGCGATGTCGCCCTCGACAAAAAGGCGATGGAAGTTCGCGCGAAATGGCAGTTAGGGATAGATCCGATCCCCAGCATGACCGTGCTGCTCGAGGACAAGGGGCTGAAGGTCATCGAGACCGATCTGCCGGAACGGATCAACGGCATGGCATGCCATGTCGAGCGGGCAAATCGCCCACCAACCGAAGTGATCGTTGTCGCGCGCCAAACCAATGTCGAGCGCAAGCGATTCAACCTAGCACACGAGCTGGCTCATCGGATCATCGACGGGACCGGCAATCCATCGATCCGACTAGAGCCGGCGATGAACCGCTTCGCAGGGGCTTTTCTGATACCCGCAGAGCACCTCACCGCCATGACTGGCGAACACCCGCGTAGCGTCACCTATCACGAGATCATGCGGCTCAAACAGACCTATGGCGTTTCAGCTGCAGCGATGCTGATGCGCCTTCGCCAGGTCGGCGTTCTGTCAGAAGCAGCTGTAGAATATGCCTTCAAGACTTACGCCCGCAAATGGCGAACCGTTGAACCCGAGCCGATCAAAGAGGGAGAGGGGTTTGCGGCGTTCGAGGTCCCTCAACGCTTTAAGCGTCTGGTCTGGCGTGCCCTTGGCGAAGAACTGATTTCCCCGGTCCGTGCGGCGCAGATGCTTGGCCTGCCCCTGAACATCATCGAACGTGAAATCCGGGGGCCGCGCGAACATTGACCTGCATTGTCGTCAACGATGCGTCATGCCTGATCGACCTCCGCAAGGGGCAGTTGCTTCATGTCCTTCTGCAGCTGCCCTACCAGTTCATCGTGCCCTTGCCGATCCGCTTGGAAGAGCTGCTCGACTTCACGCCACAGGAATGGCGTATGCTTGAGGATGGAGGTTTGGCGACATATGACCTGCCCGGTGAGGATGTCGCCGAGGTGTTAGCGATCAAGCGGGAGCACAGCGGTCTTTCGGCGAACGACTGCTTTGCATTGGTGACCGCCACTTGTCACGAGAACGGGATTCTGCTGACAGGCGACGCGAACCTGCGGAGGGTTGCCGTCGCGCGCAGTGTGCGGGTGCATGGCGTGCTCTGGATCATCGACGAATTGCGTGCGGCCGACGTCTGCGAAGCCGACCTGCTGATCTCGGCTCTTGAGCTTTGGCGGGATGACCGCGCTGTGTTCCTGCCCCCGGCCGAAATCGAAAGCCGCCTGCGCTTTCTCCGCAAGTCCTGACATAGTAACGACTCCGATGGTCGTTTGCCCCGTCCCGGTCCTGAGCCACCGTTTGTGTCCTGCTCCTCTGAAGCTGCCGTTCGCCATACAACGGCTACATCTCGCATTCGATGCAGAAAGGATGAAGGACCGCCTTCGTGAACTGTATTGGCAAAGCCAACCGTCCGCTCAGGGCCGGGCACGTCGATGTGGTTGTCTCGACAAAAGGGCATTTATTGATCAATCTTGGGCAAGGATGGGGGCAGGGCTACATCAACGCCACATCAACCCGCGAATGCGGGTTTCGCGCCGGGTTTGCGGCTGAATGTCGGCGAATGCGGATGAATGCGGGGTCACTATTTGCGCGATATCAAAGGCTTATCGGCCAAGCATCTGGTTTTCCTAAGTTATTTGAGTCGTTAAAGTATAGGCTCATAACCTGAAGGTCGTCAGTTCAAATCTGACTCCCGCAACCAAAATCCTAAATGATATCAAATAGATAGAACCCGACGTAAACCGTCGGGTTTTGCGCGCTCGAATTCTGGTCAACGCTTGGTCAACATTTTTCGAGTCCCCCAACGGCAGAGAAAGATGATCGTCGCCGGAGCCATCCGTCACTTCGGCAGATCATCCCGGAACCGATCCATCTGATGCATCCGCTCGTGAAGGATCGTCACGATACCGACGTCCCCGTTCGAGAACCGCCGCCAGTAAACGAAATGATGTGCTTGCCGGAAGTAGAAGCCTTCGACCCCGAACTCGGCCGGGATTGGGCGTGAAACAACGCCATGGCTTTCGATCTGGTCGAACGCCGCGAAGAGCTCGGTGATGTACCGATCCGCCTGCACGGTGCCCCAGCGGTCACGCGTGTATCGGTAGATCTCGTCAAGCCGCAACGAGGCGGCCTCCTGAACGCGAATGGCCACGTCGTCAGCCCCGGTTCCGGGCGATGACCTCGGCCGCCGTCAACGGGCGATAGCTTTCCTCCGGAGCCGCAAAGGCGCGCGTCAGCTCAGCCTTGAGACGATCAAACGCCTCCCGCTCCGCCCGCTCTTTGTCGCGCCGGATCAGGTCGCGAACATACTCGCTGATGTTCTCGTATGAGCCGTTCTCCCCCACGTTCGAGGCAACGAACTCGCTCAGCGCGCCGCTGATGCGGACAGTCATCGTTGTGGTCTGGGACATGCTGGCCTCCGTCTGCCTGTATTCAAGATAAGCAAGAATGAACACGTGGACAAGGCGCGTCAAATACCCAATCTCCGCATCAGCTGCGGAGATTGGTATTCCTATTCTCCGCAGGGGCCGGAATCGGTGCGCGCATAGAGACCGATCACGGTTGCAGACCACCCTGGCCGCAGCACAAGCTGACAGGACGCGACCACGAGGCCCAGTTCATTGATTCGACTGCAACAACGCCCTTTGCTTGGTTTTCTGATTGACCCCTTTGGGATGTCGGCTCGTGCAATTGCGCTAGACGGGGATTACATCAGAATTACGCGACGCGGTCAGGATGCGACCGTGTCACTGCAGGCGCTGACCCATGCACCAGCTCTCCGGAAGGGAATGCTCGGAACTGCGCTGACCATAAACTCGCAGGAGCATAACGATGTCACGCTAAAGGGGGCGGGGCACGTCGCAGCCAGGGAGTTCGCGGAAGAGGTCAAGGAGGCCTGGACGCGCGTCAATCTCGCCGCCCTTGAGAAGGAAGCAGCGCGGCTGGACAAGGTTCTTGCCGGGGTGCTTGCACTAGCGGCACCGCCGCAATATCCCTCGGCGTGCAAGATCGCGCCGCTCATGGATGACGCCAAGGCTCTGGATGCATCGCTTCTGTCGAAGCTGAATGCCGATGCCATCGGCCCCGAGGTCGTCGCGCGCATCGCACCTGTCCGGAAATTCGTCGCCGACCCGCGAACGGCGCGGGCGAATGCCATCGCCGCCTTCGTCACGGCCGAACTGGACCACTGGAAGGATTTCTTCGACACCATCGAGAGCAAGCCGCTGACTCCGGAACAGCGCCTTTCGGTCGTCGTTGACGAAGATGCGACTCTGGTCCTTGCCGGGGCAGGATCCGGCAAGACCAGCGTCATCACCGCCAAGGCGGCCTATCTGGTCAAGGCGGGCATCCGCCAGCCGGAGGAAATCCTGCTTCTGGCCTTCGCGAAGAATGCTGCTGAGGAAATGTCGGAACGGGTCGAAGCCCGATCCGGCGTGCCCATCGTCGCGCGGACCTTCCACGCGATTGCCTATGACATCATCGGGATCGTCGAAGGGTCAAAGCCCGCCTTGGCGGATCATGCCACCGACGACACTGCCTTCTCCAACCTGATCAAGCAGATACTGAAGGACCTGGTCTACCGCCTGTCAGAGGTGTCGAAGGCGATCATCCAGTTCTTCGCGCATTTCCTGGTCGAGCCCAAGACGGAATGGGACTTCAAGACCAAGCATGACTTCTACACTCACATGGAAGCCCAAGACCTGCGGACGCTGCAGGGCGAGAAGGTCAAGAGCTACGAAGAGCTGCAGATCGCCAACTGGCTTTACGAAAACGGCGTCGAGTACGAGTACGAGCCCCTCTACGAGCACAAGGTTTCCGAGATCGGCAGGCGCGATTACCAGCCCGATTTCCGCCTGACCGAAAGCGGCATCTACATCGAGCATTTCGGAGTGCGGCGAGAGAAGACGCGGGACGGCAGCGAAAGGCTGGTCACTGCGCCTTTCGTGGACCGCGACGAATACCTGGCGGGCATGGACTGGAAGCGGAAGGTCCACGCCGATCATCAAACCACCCTGATCGAGACCTTCAGCTATGAACGGCAGGAGGGCCGCCTGCTGACCAGCCTCGCAGAGAAGCTGGCGCCGCATGTCACCCTGAACCCCCGGCCGGTCGAAACCATCTATGACCGGATCGTCGAGCTGAAGCAGGTCGATGACTTTTCCAAGCTGCTCGGAACCTTCCTGCGCAAGTTCAAGAGCGGCGGCTACAGCCTGCAGGACTGCGAGACCAAGTCAGACCGGATGAAGCTGGGCAAACGTGCCCGGGCGTTCCTCGACGTCTTCGCGCCGGTCTTCGAAGAATACCAGAAGCGCCTCGAGGGCCGGATCGACTTCGAGGACATGATCCTGCGCGCCGCGCGCTATGCCGAGGACGGCCGCTATGTCAGCCCGTTCCGCCATATTCTCGTCGACGAGTTCCAGGACATCTCGCAAAGCCGGGCACGGCTGGTGAAGGCGCTGAAGGCCCAGCATCCGGATGTGCGCGTCTTTGCCGTGGGTGATGACTGGCAATCCATCTTCCGCTTCGCCGGATCCGACATCCACCTGATGCGCCACTTCGGGCGGGAGTTCGGGGGGCGCTTCGATGGCGAAACTGGCGTGCACAGAACCGTCGATCTCGGCCGCACCTTCCGTTCGGTTGACCAGATCGCCTTTGCCGCCCGTACATTCGTTCTGCGGAACCCTGCCCAGATCGACAAGAAGATCGTCCCGGCCGGGACCGCGACCGAACCGGCGATCAGGGTCGTCTCCGTGTCCAAAGGCGAGGATGAGGGGAAACTGAACGAGGTGCTTGCCGCCCTGTCTGCCGCCGCTGCGCTCGGGGCAAAGCCCGCGACGGTATTGCTCCTTGGCCGCTATCGTTTCAACGAACCGGACATGCCGGGTCTGTGGCGTCGCTTCCCGCGGCTGAAGATTGAATTCAAGACCATCCATGCGTCGAAGGGGCTGGAGGCCGACCACGTCGTCCTGCTGAACGCCGACAGCGGGCGCATGGGGTTCCCGTCAGAGATCGTCGACGACCCGCTCCTGTCGCTGGTTTCGCCGGAAGAGGAGGCGTTCCAGAACGCAGAGGAGCGGCGCGTCATGTATGTGGCGATGACGCGGGCCCGACATACCCTGACGATCCTTGCCTCGAATGCC
The DNA here is from genome assembly GCF_046507575.1 of Pontitalea aquivivens. NCBI lineage: Bacteria > Pseudomonadati > Pseudomonadota > Alphaproteobacteria > Rhodobacterales > Paracoccaceae > Pontitalea > Pontitalea aquivivens. The sequence continues at coordinate 16,613 of NZ_JBKFEY010000034.1, forward strand.
CGACCGTCGTCCTTTGTGACCGAGCTTCGGAAAGACCCTGCCTACGGGATTTCGACAGCCCCTGGAGCTGAACCCGAGGCTCATGTCTGCGGTGAATGCGGGGGACGATTGCTGGGCGTGACCGGGCAGGATGGCCGCATCTGGTACCGTTGCGAGCATGTCCAGCACTGCGGAAATCTGCTCCCGGCCTGCCCATCCTGCGGCACGGCCCTGCCACGACATGCCGAGGGGACCAGCGAGGTTCGATGTTCCTGCGGTGCAAATTATCCGACCTGCCCGGACTGCGAAGATGGCTGGCTGGTCGAACGCAGCGGCAGTTTTGGTAAGTTCCTCGGCTGCGTCCGCTATCCGACATGTACCGGCAAATCGAAGATGTCGAAAGATAACCAGACCGTTAACATGCAGCGACGTCGGCGGATAAAGGCTGATACGCGCGGTACTTAAGATTACAATCGATTGGACCATCGACTTGAGCCCGTTTTACATTCTGCATGCGACTATCATGAACGAACTTGCAACTCTGAATGACCTGAAAGTCATGTCTGAAATGCTTGAGTCTCATAGTTAAACTGAACGCTTCGTCGTAGGCTGGATAATCTCTATGCTAAGCAAGCTCTCAATTTCCGCTTTGAGCCCAGGCCAAAAATTAATTTGTTCCTCGTGGCTAAGAAGGTCACGCGACTTGTTCAGTCTTGCATCTAGAAGTTTCTTTCCGACGCGATTCATGCCGCCAAGCGCCGTTTGGAGGAACTCTTCCAGCATTCCCTGAGAGTTTTCTGTCATGCCCGAAAAGAGAACTGATGACCGCAGCTTTGATATGGCTTCGTCAGTCAGATAAAATGTCTTTGTAGTTCGATCCGCCATTACTTCGCTTCCCTATGTCATCGTTCAGCGCAATCCCCCTGCGGCGGCCGAACTGATATTAGATACTGTTCTTCAGCCCCTTGTTTGTGATGCCGATCCGATACCGACCATCGTTAAACTCTGCCCAAGCGACTTGCGGAATTCCCTTTGCTGCCCCAGCGTCAAGGCAAATCCGTGAGTGATCTAACAGCTTATCGGCGTGTGGTTCAAAGTCGTCTGCGGTTACCAGTCTGTCTACTGCTGGTGTGTGTCCGTGTATGACCGCCCAGTTGCACTTTGGGCCCCATCCAGCCTTCCAATGGAGGAAAGGCTCTCTGATCCAAGCCCAATGATTGCTTCCAACCACAGCCTGCCGAGGCTCGGAGAGAAAATCGAAAGCATTGCGTTCTGGGTTGAGGCCCGCATGGACCATGAGAACGTCCCCGATCAAGAGTGAGGTCGCTCCATTTTGCATCTGGTTCAAGAATGATTGCGGGACCACCTGACGTGCTATCGCTGCGAAGTCAGCGAGCAAGCGCACCTTGCACTCTGGAACCGCTTCAAGGATCAGGTCCTCCCCGCCATTGTCCAACCAATCGCCCATGAACATCATCGGATCTTCAAGGGCGTCGAGCAACATCAATT
>NZ_JBKFEY010000035.1:0-17913 GCF_046507575.1 Pontitalea aquivivens
ATCGCAACCCATGCCAAAAAAACGGATACGCCCGTGTCGCGACCGTAGCAGTGCGAGGATGACGTGAGAAATCGGGGTTATCGAGCTCGCGAGCCCGAGTAAAGAGCAGGCAGCGATAGGGCACCATGATCACGCTATATTGTGTTCACAGTAACTGGGAGAGGAGCCGGGTCATTTCCGGCCCGAAGCCGACGCTCCCATCCGATTGCGGCGCTGGCCCACTTCCAATCCAAAGCCGCCGCTCGAGTAATTGCATAGCATCATAATTCAATGCCGCCGTCAGGCCTTTTACATCGTGACCTGCCACTGAACTCTCATCCAGCTGCGACCGGAGCCCGGGTGGCAAACGCATTCGGTCCCTGCCGCTGTCCAAAGACGTCACCTTAGCATGAAGCGATAGGATCGAAAAAGCGCCCGAAACGCGGCCCGCTTTGGCGGGTCCGGGGCGCCAAGTGGTGTGTGCCGGACCAGGCGATCCTGGTCCGGCGCTGCCTTGTTCAGGCCTTGGTCAACGCAGGATAGTCGATATAGCCCTCGGCGCCTCCGCCGTAGATCGTGGCCGGGTTGATTTCGTTCAGCGCTGCGCCCGATTGCAGTCGGGCGACGAGGTCGGGGTTGGCGATGAAGGGGCGACCGAAGGCAAAAAGGTCGGCCTCACCTGCCGCCAGGTGCGCGGTGGCGAGGTCCAGATCATAGCCGTTGTTGGCGATATAGGTGCCAGAGAACCGCCGACGCAGGCCCGCAAAGTCAAAGGGCGCCACGTCGCGCGGGCCCCCGGTCGCGCCCTCGACCACATGCAGATAGACGAGGCCCAGCTTGCTGAGGTGATCGACGATGTAATCGAACTGCGGCTGCGGGTCGCTGGACGACACCCCATTCGCGGGCGAGACCGGCGAGATGCGGATGCCAGTGCGCTCAGGCCCGATCTCGGCGGCGACGGCGGCGGCCACCTCCAGCATCAGGCGCGCGCGGTTCTCCACCGAGCCACCGTAAGCGTCGGTGCGGTGGTTCGACCCATCTTTGGCGAACTGGTCCAGAAGATAGCCATTGGCGCCATGAACCTCGACCCCGTCGAAGCCCGCCGCAATGGCATTGGCCGCCGCCTGCCGGAAGTCCGCGACGATTCCGGGGATTTCCTCAAGGTTGAGAGCGCGGGGCATAGAGGTCTCGGTGAACGTATTGTTCACGAAGGTCTTCGTCGCCGCCGGGATCGCCGAGGGGGCGACCGGCGCCGCTCCGCCCGGTTGCAGGTCGACGTGGCTGACCCGGCCAACATGCCAAAGCTGCAGGAAGATGCGGCCGCCCTTGGCGTGAACCGCGTCAGTCACCACCCGCCATCCCGCGATCTGTTCGGGCGTATAGATGCCGGGCGTGTCCTGATAGCCTTGGCCCTGGGGAGAGACTTGCGTCGCTTCGGCGATGATCAGCCCCGCCGTTGCGCGCTGAGCGTAATATTCGGCGGCATGGGGGCCGGGGACCAAGCCAGCTGCCGCGCGGTTGCGGGTCAGGGGCGCCATGACGATGCGGTTGGCCAAGGTCAGCGGGCCAAGGTCATAGGGTTCAAAGATTTTGGTCATCGGTCTGCTTTCTTCTTTTACGGACGTTACGCCTCCTGGGAGTGGACGGCGTGCTTGAGGAACCGCGTGGCATATGGAACTGCGCGGCGCGGCCTTCATTCGGTTTTACGATCAGCCGCGCGTTCTGGATGTTTTGCACCATGTGCTAAGTTTGATCGCGGCGAACATCACATCGTTCACTCAGTTGACGATCTAAGTGGACTGCGGAGCTTTTGCGATAGGTGAAGGGTGCGTCCGGGTCAAGTTGGGTGACAGAGGCGGCGATCTGGTCGATCATCAGCCCGACCGAACTGGTCGGATCGTGGCCGGCGCGCTGATGGCGGCGTTCTGCCACTATGGCTTTCATTGACAGCTCAAAGGCCTGAAACTGCAGAAGGCATTGGCCGAAGAGATGCTCAACGTCCTTTCTGGTCGACCTCGCGTCGGGGTCGGGCGGTCTCATCGCGCTATCTCCCGCATCCGTCATGTTCGTCATGGTGCCCGACAGCGTGCCGATTGGCAGCGGGGCGCGACTGGTGCGATTGAGCCCTCGCGTCGCATGTCATAGCTGTCGCGGCCTGAAACCGAAGGTCAAGATCAGCATGACGCTGCGATGCCGCCTAATTGCCGACCTGCGGCGGAGCTGGGCTCAATGTGATAGCGATGGGCTGCGATGAAATGCGCTCCAGCGTAGCTGTGGAATGGCAGCTTCCTCCTTGTCGTGTGAGGGGGTTGACACGCATGCGAGCGTCCGTTCCTCACCGCCCCTTTCCGCCGGCGGCCACAAGCGAACGCGCTCTTTTTCAACGAACTACGGCCTTTCCTGAACTTCACCGGCACGCCCGCGCCTGGTCGCGCAGGACCGCGTAATCACTGAGCATCCGGACGATGGCGGAACGTTCCGGCAGCTTTTCGACCTCATCGGCGGCACGCGCTTGATCGGCCACTGTGTAATCGACAACGGGCGGGCAGGGCGCCGCGGTTTCAAAACCGGCCATCTCGCAGCCGGTCAGCCAGAGAGTCACGATCATGAGGGCGGCGGGTGCCGGCATCGAGCATCTCTCGGTGGATGGCATTATTCCTCTCTCTGGCATCAAGCCGCTCGGCAGCGCGCCCTGCGCGTTCACCCGTGCGGCGCAGATTGAATAGGAACAGAAGGATCGCTCCCGCGGCGAGAATCAGGCCCAGCACCTTGCGGACGGGGCCGTGGGTTAGAAGCCAGGCAATCACCGATGGCCCCGCTTCCAGTCGTCCAGCCGCGCGTGGATCGTAACGGCGATGCCGATCAGGGCGATGGCGACCAGCACCCAGCGTAGGGCATCGAGATACGGCACCAGCGGCTGGATCGTGGACTGCGTTTCAGCCAGTACATCTTGCAGAACCTCCACACCGGCCGCACCGACGGTCGCCGCTCCCGCGGCGCCGCTGCCGCGGAAGGTGCGGCTTTCGGCCAGGACCTCCCGCGCGGGCGGGGTTTCCGGCGCGAACGGCACTGCCCGTGCCGGGAACTTTTCGCCCCAGCTTCGCGCGGGCCCGAGGTCGATATGCATGAAGCCCGAGCGGGGATAATACCCGAACCCCAGGAACCCGACCTCCCGCGCCGCCGCCTCGAAGGCAACGGGATCGTGGTTGGCCATGGCGATATCAAAGGCCGTGCCGTCCATGTGCTTGGAACGCGGCGCGCCCCCCACACGACGATTGTGTTCCGGGCTGCGATAGGCCGAGCGGACGATCAGCGGCTTGCCCAGCCGGTCGCGCAGGGCCTGCAGCTTGTCCATGGCCTCGGTGTCGATCTGCAGCGTACCGGTGCCACGACAGGCGATCTCGGCCGGACTGAAGTTCGGCCAACGCCAGAGGCCTTTCGGCACCTTGCGCCAATGGGACCAGGTCAGAATGGGCATGGGGTCCTCCAGATGAAAAAACCGCCTCTGGGGCGGTTCGATGCGTTGGGATGGTGTGGGGCAGGATCTGTCCGCCCGGCGATGGCCGCGCACGGCCCGGCGCGCGTTCAGCCGCAGCCGAAGAGGCGCTGCAAGAGCAGGATCAGGACAAAGATCACGAGGCCGATGCGGATGCGGTGGCGGAAATCGCTCCAGGGGCAGCGGGGCGCGCGGCGCAGATGCAGACGGGGCTTCATGACGCTCAGCCCCGCGGCAAGCGCCCGGCGCGAATGCGCGTGAGCAGCACTTCGATGATCGCGGGACCGAAGACGCCGACCAGATAGGCGATCGACCCGCCGGCACCAATGGCGGGGATCGCCCCGGCGGGCAGATCAAGCCAGACCGCGACGAGGCCGCCACCGAGCGTACCCATGCCGCCCGAGGTGAGCGCGCCGAGGATGATCTGGCGGATCGCATCGCGCGAGGAGACCTTGATCACCAGCGCCGAGGTGGCGCCGCCGGCTGCCCCCCAGGCCGCCGCGGCAATGGTCGCATTGGCCGCGACCGAGCGCCAGATCTCGCCCCAGATCGTGGGTTCGTCGGCCATGTCAGCCTCCCTCAGCATCGAATGGGTTGCGATCAGGCGATGTCGTCCGCGATCTCGACGCGGATGTAGCCTGCATTGGGAAAGGTCTCGATCGCGCCATCGGCATAGGTGACTTCGAACTCGGCCTCATAGGCCCCGCTCTGCCCGGTGTCGCCAAGCGCCCAGTCGTAGCGCACGGTGGGCGTGCCGGTCGCCAGCACCACGATCGCAGGCGCGCGCAGGATCGTCGGATCGCCGCGACGCGGGCGCATGTTGAAGACGACGCTGGCCCCTGTGAGGTTCACCTCGGCCGCTGGCTCAAGGGCAAAGATGAGGGCGGGCGATGTATCGCCCTGCTTGATCCGGAAGGTGTTCATCTGTTCCTCCTTCACCTGAGGATTTCGCCGCGCAGATGCGGCTGCACCCGGCCCCGGCGTTCCGATGGCGCCACCACGCCGCCATTCGCACTGGCCCGGGGCAGCGCGTGCCGCCTGGTACTGAGGCCCGAGATCCAGAAACGCACCGCCACGAGGGGTGCACTGTCCACATTCGCGGCGCGCGCCAGGATGACGCGACGCGTGAGGACCAACGCGGAGGCTGCGGTGACGCCAGCCCGGCGCGGGCGACGGATACGAGGATCCGCATTTGCGGTTCCACTTGCCCCTGCCGCGGACCTACGGTTCCGGATCACCCTAAGCTGGACCGTGACCATCGCGGCAGCCGTCGGTGCGGATCGGGCGATCAGCTTCCCCGAGACATTGCCACTGGCCAGAACCGCGGTCTGCGTCCCGATTGCGGCCGATCGTCGCCGTGACACCTGCGCGGAAAGCGCAATGCTGCTCGCGGCGCTAACCGCCGCGCCACGCGTCAGCTTGCCCGCGACGTGCGCGCTGGCTGACACCGTGGAGAACCCGCCCGCCGAAACCGCCCGCGACCGGATCATACGCGCGAACAGACCGACACTGCTCTGCGCCGTGCACGCCGCGCTGCGCGTCCGATAGCCCGCAACGCTGGCATTGGTGGCGAGAACCGCTTGCGCCACAACGGAAACCGATCGCGTGCGGACGGTCCGTGCGACGATTGCGAGCGTTGCGCCGCCCGTCACCGCGGCAGTGTACCGTCGCGAGACAATCGGTGCTGTGGTGGAAAGCGATGCGGCGCCCTGGACCGACACGCCCCGCGCCTGCAAGAGGCGCGGCCTTCCCAGGACACTGCTTCCCGCCGCTGCGGTCACAGTCCGGGCCCGGATTACCCGGCGCATCGTCGTCGGGACGCTGGCCGCCGTCGGCGCAGCCCTGCGCCTGCGGATCATGCGCTGCGATCCCGCGCAGGCGCTGCCTGACACGATGTGAGCGGCGGCAGACCATGTCGTCTCGCCAGCCGTGGCGGCTTCCAGAGGGATTGCGATCAGGGCCAGCTGACCGGTGTTCGAGACGCTGAACGACGCAGTCGCATCCCCGCCAACGGGCGAAAGCTGCACCTGCAATGCAAGTCCATAGCCCGCGTCTGCCGCAATGACTTGTGTGACCTCCGTCCAGCCGGACCGCGCGGTGAACCCGCCCGGAGATGAGGTGTAGAAACTCGTCCAGAGACAGAGCGCCGCGTATCTGTCGCCCGCCGCGACCCCGGCCAGAGCATCCGTCATCGACGTGGCGTTGTTGCCCTTCGCCAGGGGTTCCGGGCTGGCGAAACTGCCGTCGGTCAGGTCGAAGACCGCAAAGGCAAGAATGTCCTGCTGTTCGCCTGGCGGGTGTGTTGCGGTCAGCGCCCCGGAGCCGCCACTGCTCGCATCGGTGACGAACAGGCTCACGCGCATGTAGTCGTTGTAGCCTGTGTCCGCGAACACGTCGGTGGTGGTGAGCAGCTGCGTCCAGGTTTGCCCCGCCCCGCTGAAGCTTGGCGGGGTGGTGTTGTCGTCGCTGTTCAGTGCGCCAGAGAAGACAATGGCCATGGCAGGACGGCCGGCCGTGATCGTGACGCTGCCCGACGAGAGCGACGTGGCGGTCGCAATCGTTTGCGCGCTGACAAGATGCGTGAGAGTGGGGGCTGTCATGACGGCTGTCCTGCGAGGCTCGGAAAACCGATCAGGTCAGGGTGATGTCGATATCGCCGATCGGGAATTCGATCGTGTCGCTGGGCCCGATCGCGGCACTGGTGATATCATCCCAGGCCAGCATGTTGCCGCCGGTGAAGGGCATCGAAGAAACCGACCGCGACGATGGTGCCGAAGGCCGTGCCGGTGGCGGTGAAGGCCACGGCCGCCGTATTGGAGATGGCGCCGCCCACCGGCGCGCCAAAGCTGACGGTCTGGCGCGCATAGCCCGCTGCTGCGACTTCCGTGCCGCCGCCGGCATCGCTGGGGCTGGCGGTGAACAGCGCCATGTAGACCGCGGGCGGCGCGCTCAGCGCGGTATTGCGAAACACATGGTTCAGCAGCGCATTCTCGAGATAGTCGGAAAAGGATGACATGGGTTCCTCCATGGAAAAATGCCCGCACGGGCGGGCGACAAACGGACAGATGCGAGGGACAGGTGGTGCAGTCTCGTCGATCAGGGCGGGCTCATGGCGCGAAGCCCTCGAGCGCGGTCTGGACTGCGGAAAGCGCCGCGGTGATCGCGTCCTCAGTCGCGGCCGCTTCGATCTGGCCGATGGCGCCGAGCCGGATCTGTTCGAGCGCGGCGCCGATCGCCTGCCATTGCGCCGACATCGCGAGATAGGTCTGGGCCACATCGAGGGCGGTTCCGCCCGGCGGGGTAATCCCGACCTCCGCCGCGATGAAGGGATAGGCCGCCAGATCCGGTGCGGGATCGGCGATGAAGGCGCGGGCCTCCGCCTCCTTGCGCAGATAGATCATTTCCTGGCCCGGCAGCTGGGTCACGAAGCGTGCCCGCACCGCCCCGCAGGCGGCATTGACGCTGCGGATCGCCGCGCGCCGCGTGGCGTCCAGCGCCGCCGCGAGATCGGCATCTGTACGCGGATCGATCCAGAGGCCTGCGGCGTAATCGAAGACCGCCCAAGGGCCCGGCCTCGGCGGATAGGCCACGGGGGTGCCGGCTGCGATGTAGACCTCCGCCGCGTCCAGCGCGCCGGGCAGGACCGCCTCGTCCGGGCCGATCGTTGCGATCAGCTCCTCGATCTGCGGGCCCCGCAGCACGCGGCGGATCTCGCCGGTGGCGGCGTCATAGACAGTGAGTTCGATCACTTGAGCACCTTCAGGGCGCCGAGGCCCACCTTGGAGGAGGAGGACACGATCGCGCCCGAGACGCTGATCGTGTTCGAGGACTGGGTGATCTGCACCGGAATGGCGAAGCTTTCCCAGAAGGGCGAGAGGTTCGTGTTGTTGACCGAGGTGTACCCGCCCCCGATCGACTTGCCGTTCAGCGAGACATTGTAGCTGTAATACTCGCCATTCGAGTTCTCGGAGTTGAACCAGGTGTAGATGGCGACCTGGAAGGTGGCAAAGACCACCGCCGAGGTCCCGACCGTCGCGGTGAAGGAAAACGTCGGGCTGCCCGAGGAAATCTCGGTCGCGACGAGGCTGGTGATGGCATTGTTGGCGATCTTGATCGTGTTGACCTGAAGATCGGCGATCTTGGCGGTGGTGATCGCGCCATTGGCGATCTTGGCATTGGCGATGGCGGCATCCGCAATGATGCCGCTGGCCGCGGTGATGGCGCCGGCCACGATCTTTTCCGTGCTGATCGCGCCATCGGCGATGAGGGTCGCGTCCGAGACGGTGTCGACCTTGACGTAATCGACAAGGGTCTGCCCCGCGACAGTCTCGTAGTTCACGATGATGACCGGGCGCAGATAGCGCACATTGGCATGGATCAGGCGCGGGCTTGCCAGCGTGCCTGCGCCTCCCGATCCCACGCCGCGCACATAGCCGGTGATCTCGGTATAGGTGTTCAGCGCCGGCGACTGGCCGCCGCTCGGCGCGTAGAATTGCGCCGTATGCGTGTTCGCGCCTGTATTGTTCACCAGCGTCACGCCATCGGCCGCCACGCCGACAAAGCCCAGATAGATCATGCCGGCACCCGCGTTTTTGCGCAGGCCGGCGCGGATGCGATAGGTTCTGTCGGGGTCGAAAGGGATCAGCGTGCGGGCGACATACCAGGCCTGGTCATCGCCCGTGTTGTTGCCCACCTGCAAGACCTTGCCGCCCTGCCTGGCATGGGCCGAGGACACGATCGCCAGTTCGCCCGACCCGGCGTAGTTCTGCCATTCCGCCAGCGCTGCGGCGCTGTCGAAGACCTCCGAGAAGACGGCCGAATTGTCGTGCACGACGAGCCGGGAGGTGCTGAGCGTGCCCGGCGCGATGACGTTGTCGCCGGCCAGGACGATGGCCGATCCGGCGCCCGCGGCATCGTCCCATTCGACGATGCGGATGTTGGCCGCCCCGGTTCCGCCGATCGGGCGCAGGACCAGCGCGCTTTCGGAGGTTGCTTCGACCGACAGCGCCTTTGCCAGCGCCGAGGAGGCTTCGGCGACGGCCTGATCCGCCGATGCCTGGGCCGCGGCGATCTCCTGCATCACGGCGGTGGAGATATCCTCGGCCGTGAGCCGCACATCGGGGGTCGATGCGCTGACCCAGCCGGTCCAGAGCGTGGTGAGCCCGGGGGCGATGTAGCGGATGCGCGCGTCATGGCTCGTGGCGCCGATCAGGCCGGCGGAGACGACGACGGCGCGGGCGGCGGGATTGTTCATCGTGCCGGTGGCGATCACCTCGGCGGTGCCGCTGCGCCGCACCTCCCACTCCACCGCCGCGATCAGCTCGAAATCCTCCTCGCTCCATTCCAGCCGCAGCGCGGGGCGGCGGCCGATGTTCTGGCCGTCGCGGATCTCGATGCCGATGACGGTGAAGGCATCGGGGGCCAGATCGGGCGGCACATCCGGCCCGACCGGCGAGATGTCCCAGGGGATCTGATCGGCGGGCGTCCAGTCGTAATCGGCGGCATTCACCTCGCGCAGCGCGAGGTGCTGGATCATGGTGCCCGGATCATCGCCGATCTCGACCACCTCGAAGGTCTTCTCGACATAGCCATTCTCGGCCGAAGTCCAGGACACCACATCGAGCGGCTCGAGGATCGCGGCATCGGGTGGCAGGGTGAGGCTGTGGCGGCGAAAGCGGCGCTCGTCCTCGATCCAGGCCCGCATCAGCCGTTGCACCTGCACCGGATAGGGGCAGGCCGGCAGATCGAGCGCGGCCACCAGCTGGCGATTGAAATCTTCCGCCTCCCAGGCGGCATTGTAGCGCGGCGGCGCTTCCTTCGGTTGCCAGAGCGCCTCGGGGTCGGGGTAGCTCGCGGTGACCCCGTTGTGGGTCTCGTTCAGCGAGCCGAAGGGGGTGAAGCTGGCGCTGTCGCCCAGCACCAGATCCTCGTCGGTGAAATAATGCACCGCCAGACCGGCGGCCCCCGCGCGCACCTTCCAGACCCCGCCCATCTCGGACAGGGCGCCGGAACAGGTCTTCAGGAGTTCCTCGATCACCGCGCCGGGCTCGTCGTCGAACCGGATCTCATAGCCCGCGCGGTATTGCGGCGCACCGTCCACCGGCTGGTCGCAGACATTCATCGCCGCGAACCAGTTCGACAGCGGCAGATCGGCCGCCGGCACGCCAAGGCCCCAGACGCCAGAACCGGGCAGCTGAATCCCGCGCAGGATGTTGTAGACCTGCACGATTGGGTTTGCGCTCGGCTCCCAGGTGGCGGGATCCGACCAGCGATGCGCCCCGCTGCCGCCGACCGTGCTGTCCTTGCGCGGATCGTAGAGCGGCACGCCCATGATCTCGAACAGCAGCTTCGGCAAGCCGGAAAACCGCGGCCGGTCATAGCGGAAGTTGATAATGGCATAGCAGACGCCGGGCCCGACCATGTCGCCCAGCCACGGACGCCCCACCGATATGTCCTGCTTCGTGCCGGTGCCGTATTTTGACAGCAGCCAGGGGTCGGCGACCGTCTGGGTGCCGTCGTAAACCTTCACCCAGAGGAAGTTCGCGAAACGCCCGGTCGCGCCCAGAAACCCGTTGGCATCCGGCGTTGTCGCCAGCGTGACGGGCTGGTCGTTCACCAGGAGCCGCTGCAGCGTGCAGCCGGGGAGATCCGACAGGGCCACGACATAGGTCAGATAGGCGTTCTGCGTCTTGCCATGCGTGCCATGGGTCATCGGCGGGCAGAGATGATGGCCCGCGGTGGCATAGAAGCCGAGGAGGCTCGCCTGCGAGGCCGCCTCGCCGGTCGTGGTGGTCTCGGTGACAAGGCCGGGCGTTCGGGGTTTGGGCGCCATCGCGCGCGAGAGCGCGCTCAGCGCCACCGTGGTCAGAAGCCGCCCCACCACGGTCGTGGTCAGGAAGCTCGCGGTGGCGGCTCCCGCCGCCCAGGCACCGGTGATGCCGGCACCGGCCACCACCCCGGTCGTCAGGAACGAGGCGGCCCCGGCGAGGAAGGCTCCGACGGGCGGCATCAGTTCACCTCGTAAGCGCGTGTCGCCGCCAGGAGCGGCACGAGCGCCAGGCCGTCCTTTTGCAGCACATGGATGTATTCGCCCTGCACGACGCCAAAGGCCTCGCCCGCATCGCCCGGCACCACCGCCAGATCGCCGACCCGGGCATAGGCCACCGGGATCTCGGGCAGATGCCGCCCGACCAGCGCGAACTGATCGGCCAGCCCCGCCTTGCGCAGCCGCTTCATCGCCCCGGCGAGCGTGCGGTAGCCGCGAAACCCGCGGGCCATGTCGAGGCCGGTCATCGCCTGCACCGCACCGAAGGCAAAGAGCGCGCAATCATGCGTGCCATAGGCAAAGGGTTTGCGCGCAGCAGTGGCCAGATGCGCCTGCAGCCTAGTGCGCCAGTCCGGGGTGCGCATCAGCGTGCTTCCCCCCAATGGATCGGCACCGAGCCGGAAACGTCGCAATACCGCCCGATCCGGTCGCCGCCGCGCAAGCTATAGCTTCCATCCGAGCGCCGCAGCGGCAGCGGCACCGTCAGCCCGCGGGCATGGCTCACCAGCGTGAGCTCTACGGTGTGTTCGCTGGGCCCTGTCCCCGATCCCGCCTCGTTGAAGGTAACCCCATCGACCCAGCCGCGCAGCATCCGCACCGGCGCGCCGATCGGCGTGGTGGGGGCTTGCGGGTCGAAGAGGACGCGGTGGATCTCGGCCGGGGCGAGACGCGGATCATAGCCGCGGATCAGCTGCTGGGCTTCCGCCGAGAGCGCCGAGAGCGTCACCCGATGGGTGCGGACCTCCACGCCGATCTGGCCGGTGATCTGCGGCAGATCGAGGATGGCGCCGACGCCGTGATAGTCGCGCGGCGCGCCCTCGATGGTGAAGCTGCGGGTATATTCCCCGGTCCAGAGGCCGAGGGACTCGGTCGCCCCGGTGCTGCGGTTGCGCGCCGTGATCCAGAGCAGGTGGCGCGCGATTGTGGGACGGCGTGCGGCGAGATGGGCGGCGGTCGCGGGATCGAAGCTGCGCATGGTTACATCAAGGTCTGGATAAAGGAAAAGGCGATGCCACGGCGCCAGATGCCCTGGCCCTGACCCGGGTTCACCGAACCGGGGATAATCAGGGCCTTCATCGCGGGGCGGACCAGGCTGACGGGCGTGCCGAGACTGGCGCCGGGGCGGATCCCGGGCACCAGCTCGAGAAGGCCGGTGCTGCCGCCGGCCCCGGCGGTTGCCCCCACGACGACGCGGTGAAGGGCGTATTTGACGGGCGTTCCATAGGGGAAACCCAGCATGTCACCCGGCGAGAGCAGATAGCCCGCGGGCAGGCCCGAGAGCGTGAGGGCGCGGGCATTGGGCGCGAGGCTTGCGATCACCGGGGTGGCGGCGCCGAGGACCACCCCCTCCGGATCATGGATCGGCCCGGGGCGTGGCAGGGGATGGACCATCAGCGCGGCACCGGCCATTTGCAGCGCCTCGATCCGGGCCATCACCGCATCGGCGGCGTCATGGCGCGCCTGCCAGAGCTCCACCGTTCCGGTCCAGAGCCGGGCGCCCTGATCGGCCACCAGGATCTCGCCGCCGCGGGTGCGCGAGTGGCTCAGCGCCTCGCCCAGCGAAAACCTGGCCGTGGCCACGCGCAGCCCGCCCCAGAAGGCGGCGGCCGCGATCGGGTCGTCCTCAGCCATGGTCGTTCCCCTCAGACCTTGCGCGGATCGCGGCCGATCTGCTGCAACCGGCGCGGCAGGGCGCGGTCATAGCCCTCGACCACGCGCGCGGCGACCGCCCCGCTCAGTTGCACCACCTCCGCCTTCAGACTGCCGCCCTCGACGAAGACCCGCACATCGACAATGCCGCCGCCGGACCCCGGACCGCCCCCGGCACGCTGCGCCTCGCCCCGCGACAGCACCCGTTCGCCGCGTTGCAGGATGGCCGGCACCTCGTCGGGCCTGAGCCCGGCCCAGCCGCCCGCGTGCATCCGCGGCGCGGCGGCAAAGAGCGTGGCCGGCACCCTGCGTTCCGTGCCATCCACCCCAACGGTGCCGCCCGCATGCAGGATGCTGGCGCCGAGGAGCGCCGTGCTTCCGGCGCGGCTGGCGCCCGAGAAGTCAGTGGCCAGCCAGCCGGCCAGCGGGCCGGTCACGGCATTGCGGAAGGAGAGCTTCGCGAGATCGGCCAGCATCGAGGTCACCAGGTCGCGGAAATCGAGCTTTCCCGTGCGCACGAAAGTGCCCACCGCCTCCTCGGCGCTGCGAAAGGCCCCGACCAGCGCTTCGCCCACACCTTCGCCGATGCGACGCGCCTGATCGGCATAATCCGTAAGCGCCGCCCGCACCGCCTCCCAGCCCTGTCTGGTCTCTTCGGCGGCTTGCTTCCCGGCGCTACCGGCCCGGCCACCCGCCGCGGCGGCCTGATCAAAGCCCTCTGCCAGATCGCCGGTGACCGGGACGGTGTCTTCCAGCGCATCCTCGGTTCCTGTCACCGCGTCCTTAAGCGCAGCCCAGGCCGGCAGCGGACGTGCCGCGGCCTGCGCGAGTTTGTCGGCGGCTTCGGCATAGGCGCTCGACCGGCCCCGCGCGGCCTCCGTCCTGCCGCCGAAGAGATCGGGGACTGCGACATAGGTCTTGCCCATCGCCGCCTGAAACGCTTCCCCGGCCGCATCGCCCGCAGCCGCAGCCGCGCCCTCGAAGGGGTTTGCGAGCCCGCCGAGATCGACAGCGCCCAGCGTGCCGATGCGGATCCCGTCACCGCCGGTGGCCCAGTCGGGCAAGAGCGCCAGTGCCGCGTTCAGTCCCTCGATGAATCCGTTGATCCGGGTGACGACCGCATTCAGCATCGCCTCGACGCCCGCGATCAGCCCGTTCGCCGCGCGGTAGGCGAAATCCCCGATCGCCTGCGGCAGGGCGCCCCAGATTGCCTTGACCGCGTCAAACGCCCCCTGGAACGTGCCCACCGCGCGGTTGCCCCAGCCGACCACGGCATCGAGCGCGCGCTGCAGGCCTTCGAGGATCCCGGCTTGGGCCGCAGCCCAGCCGGACTCGACCCGGGACCAGGCGGCGGCGGCGGAGAGAGCAAGGCGGTCCCAGGCCTGAACTGCGAGATCCCTGAGCAGCGACAGGGCAGTGCCGATGCCGCCGGTGGCGGTGGCAAGCCTTGCGAATTGATGCACCAGTTCCCCGGCGCCGACGATCAGCACGCCGATCCCGGTGCGGATCAGCGCGCCGCGCAGAGCGACAAGCGAGAGCGTCAGGCCCTTCACCGACAGCGCGGCCAGCGCCAGCGAGGCCACCCAGCGCCCGGCCATCACCCCGGCAAAGGTCGCGGCATAGGCCGTGAGACGTCCGATATTGTCGAAGGCGAGGCCGATCGCGCTCCCCAAGGGGCCCGTGCTGCGCGCGAGCGCGGCCATGGCACTGGCCACGGCCTCCAGCGCCGGGGCGGCGGCCACCGCGAGCTGGTTTGACACCCCGCGCCAGATCAGCCCGAGCCGCGAGAGCGCATCATTCGTGCGCTCGATCTGATCGGCATCGGCTTCCGAGACCACCACGCCGAAGTCGCGGACGTCCTCGGTCGCCTGGCGCAGCGTGGCGGTGTCGATGCGCGACATCGCGATCGAGCCTTCCTCGCCGAAGATCTGCCCCGCCACAGCGGCGCGCTGCGTCACCGGGATGAAATCCTCCATCGCCGCGGAAACCGCCGCAATGCGCTGGTCCAAGGGCATCGAGAGCAGCGCGGCGGCAGAGAGATTCAGCCGGTCCAGCGCCTCCGCCACCGGGCCGCCCGCCGTGGCCGCCTGGCTCAGCCGACGCGTCATGTCTTTCGTTGCCTGTTCGATCCCGGAAAAACCGACACCGGCCAGTTCGCCCGCGCGCGCGAGTTTCTGCAGGCTCGCCACCGTGGTGCCGAGCGATTGCGCAAGCTTGGCCTGTGCATCCACCGTCTGCAGACCCGAGCGCACCAGCGCGACCCCGGCCGTCGCCACCGCCGCGCCCGCCGCCGCAGCCGCCAGCTTCGCGCGCCGGGTAAAGGCCGCCAGCCGCGCAGTGGCCAGATCCATCTCCCGCGAGATCCGCGTGAAGCCGCGCGATCCCGCCGCCCCGATCCCCTCCAGTTCCGCCCGCACCTGGCGGCCGCCAACCGCCGAAAGGCGCACGGAAACACGTTTCTCAGCCATGTACGGGATCCTTGCGTTCGCGCGCCTGCGCTCTTACGTTATTTGCATCGATAAAGAAGGCGTATGATCATGGCCGAAACCGCGACCCTGTCCTCGAAGTTCCAGATCTCGATCCCCAAGGCGATCCGCACGGCGCAGCATTGGGAAGCCGGGCTGACCTTTGCCTTCATTCCGAAGGGGACCGGCGTGCTCCTGGTGCCGGTTCCGAAGCGGGAAGACCTGAAGGGGCTCGCGCGCGGGGCCTCCGCCACCGATTACCGTGATCGTGCGGATCGGGTGTGATGATCCTCGTCGATACCTCTGCCTGGATCGAATGGCTGATCGGATCGCCGACCGGCGAGCGGGTGGCGGAGCATCTGCCCGATCAGGTCGAGTGGCTGGTGCCGACCATGGTGCAGCTGGAACTCGCGAAATGGCTCACGCGCGAGGTCGGCGAGGACAAGGCCGATCAGGTGATCGCCTTCACGCAGGTCTGTCAGGTCGTCTCGCTCGACACCGAAATCGCGCTGGCCGCGGCCGAAGCCTGCCGCGCGCACAAGCTTGCGACGGCCGATGCCATCATGTTTGCCACCGCGCGGGTCCGTGGGGCGACACTTCTGACCTGCGACAGGCATTTCGAAGGATTGCCGGGCGTTACCCTGATCGAGAAGGTCAGGGGGTGAGGCCGGGGGCAGAACCCTCCGCCATCTGCGCGTTCAGCCGGCGCACCATCACCGCCTCGAGCGCGGGCAGGACTTCGGCGACGACAAGTGCGTCGATCCCCAGCGCCCGCGCCATGGCCAGCGCTGCCCCCATGTCCCAGCCAAGGATCGTGCCGCCGCCGAGTCCGCCCGCGACGCGCAACTGCCCGCCGAGCCGGCCCACCAGATCCCAGATCTGTTCCCCTTCGAAGGTGATCGGCGCGTTCAGCCACGCCGGGCAGTCCGGGCACGGCCCTTGGCAGGCGTCGCAGTAGCGCTCGCCCCCTCCAAAGTGCCAGTCGGCAAGGGCGATGAGGCGTTTTTTTCTGCATCCAGCAGCAGGGCCCTCGCGACATAGCCACTCTGGAAGGCCTCGAAGATCGGCCAGATCTCGAGGAGCGCGTCGATCCCTTCCGGGGTCACCGGGATCGGCTGACCGTCCCCGTCGCCCACGCCCTCCCAGGCCAGGATCGCGCGCCGTGCCAGCGCCTTGGCGGCCGCGACTGCGCGGACCTCCTCCGGGGCGTCGTCGGGCAGGTCCCGCACCGCCGGGTCACGCTGCACCGCAACCATCAGCGCC
Organism: Pontitalea aquivivens; assembly: GCF_046507575.1. Classification (NCBI taxonomy): domain Bacteria; kingdom Pseudomonadati; phylum Pseudomonadota; class Alphaproteobacteria; order Rhodobacterales; family Paracoccaceae; genus Pontitalea; species Pontitalea aquivivens. The sequence continues at coordinate 15,899 of NZ_JBKFEY010000035.1, forward strand.
GTGCTCAGCGGGCGCAGCTGCACCCGGACCCCGGGCATCAGGTCAAGCCAGCCGGGCTCCTGCGACAGATCGAGTCTCAACATGATCAATACCCCGCCAGGTCATTGACCAGCACCGCCGTGCACATCCGCGCCGGGCTGATCCCCTTCGCCGCCTGCCAGTCGAAACTCGCCTGGATGCCCTGCGGCCCGGCAATCTCGATCCGGGGCTTGGGCAGATGCACCGCATGCGCGGTCAGCGTGAAGCTTTCGCCGCTCGCCAGGGTATAGGCGAATTCCAACTCGCACTCGGTGCCGTTCACCGCCTGCGTGAGCAGCACCGTGTCGGCAAAGCGCACCTCGAGACTGCCGGTAAGCGCCGCCATCCCCGGATCCGCCCCGTCGATCTTGCCGTCCGACCGGATTGTCTCGATCCGGTCGAGCCCGTTGGCATAGGTGATCTGCGTCGAGATCACATTGCCAAGTGCCACGCCATTGCGCCGGATCGAGCCGTTGAAATGGCCAAACCGCAGCAGGTCGATCTCGGCCAAGGTACCGGCCGTGCTGGTCGTTCCCGTCGTCTCGCCCTGCGCCACAAGGCTTACCGTCGCCGTCAGCAGGCCGGCCCGGTTCATCGCCCATGAAATCTGATCGACCACGCAGCCCGAATAGATCGCGTAGCGCGGCACCTCGGGCATGCCCGTCTCGATCGAGAGGCTCGGCAGGCTCCAGCCGCCCGAGGCAAACTCATGCGTGTAGGGATCGGTGCCGGTAGTCACCGGCGTCCCGAAGGCCGCCTTCAGCCAGAAGCCGAAGGCGCGCGCATCGATCGGCACCACCACCGCGCCATCGGCCGTCACCGCATCGCGCATCGGCGCCAGCGGATCGCGGCCATAGCCCAGCAATTCCGAACTCACCAGCGGCTGCTCCGCCCCGAGCGTCGTGCTGGCAAAGGGCATTCGCGTGAACCCACCCGCCGGCGGGGTGCCGTAACTCGTCTCGAACGCAAGCGCCATCTGCGCCCGCGCGCCCTGCGCACGTGCCATCTGTTATCTCCTGTTGTCGGTTGGGTCGGATCCGCGGAGGGGCCGATCAGGCCTTGTCGCGCAAGCCCGCCGCTGGCAAACATCTCGGCATGAGAAGATTTGCATTATCCCGCAGGGCCGCAGCATCGGCCCCGCATCGCTGGTCTCTGGCCCTGATCGCCTGTCTGGCGCTGCTCGTTCCGGTCGAGCTGCAGGCCGAGGAGCGGATCCAGGCCCGCGTCAGCAAAATCCTCGACGGCGACACATTCACGCTGAGCGGCACTTCGCGGCGCATTCGCGTCTGGGGCCTCGATGCGCCCGAGCGCAACGAGCGGGGCGGATCGGCCGCGACGAAAACCCTGTGGTCCCTGATCTCGGGCCAGACCCTCGACTGCCGCGTCCGGGACATGGATCGCTATGGCCGCGTCGTCGGGCAGTGCTTCCTGCCCGATGGCCGCGACATTGCCGCCGAAATGATCCGCCGCGGCGTCGCCACCGAATACTGCCGCTTCTCGCGCGGCTATTACGGAACCTGCTGAGATCGCCCGATCACGCCAGCGGATCGGCCGTCGAATAGTGAAGCACGACCGGGATTACCGCCGCCTTCAGGCTCGCGGCCCCCTCGAGGGCCAAGTCCACCGGCTGCGGCGCTTCCGCCTCGATCCAGTCGCAGAGCCCGCCCAGCGTTCGGTCGGCGGCAATCACCGCACCGAGGCTCGCGATCAGCCAGTCGAACGCCGCATCGCGCCCCTCGGCCGCTTGCACGATCGCCTCGATCTCGGCCCGGTGGCGGTAATGGTAGCGCAGCGGCGACAGAGTCACCTCCGGCTCCCCAGGTTCGCCATCGCGCAGGATCAGCAGACCCTTCCGGCCGATCCGTTCCGGCAGCACCGCGTTGCGCAGCACCACGGTGTCCAGGACCTGAAGCTGGCTGTGCAACGCAGCGAGGAGGGATTCGCGAGGGGTGGGCATTGTTCTCTGCCGATCGTCACATCGATAAATGCAGTCTTGT
>NZ_JBKFEY010000036.1:0-17047 GCF_046507575.1 Pontitalea aquivivens
CGTGGTCCTGCGATGGAAATCGAAGATTTGTTCCTGAGAGATCGTATCGTGCATCTGCGCCGGGCATGGGCCGAGGTCACGCCGTTCTACGCCTTCAGCGCCGCGATCCGGAAGATCATCTACACCACCAATGCCGTTGAGTCGCTGAACCGGGTGCTGCGGAAAACGCTGAAGACCAAGGGCTCATTCCCGACCGAGGAGGCCGCCACGAAGCTGATCTTCCTGGCCATCCGCAACTTCGAGAAGGGCGGCCGCGCTGTCCGGGAATGGGTTGCGGCCCGCAATCAGCTAGCCATAATGTTCGCCGGGCGCTTCGACGCCTGACCGTATCTGAAAACCGCATGGGCCGGGTCAGATACACAGAGTTTAGGATACTCCCCCCTACGCATGACAAGTGGCGATGCACACGGCGAGGCGTGCTGCTGCGATCGTCCTCAGGGCGCCCATCTTGCGACTTGCGGCTCAACCCAGATCGCGAACCGATGCGCACCCAAGATCACGCAGCCCGTGCGAGAGGCATGCGAATATTTGCCCCGGTGCTCGATGCTCACCTACTTGCCGACTACGTCTCTTTTGCCGATGCCAAACATAGTCTGTCTCACGCCGCTCAATCCAATTGGACGGAAATGATCTTTCCCGCCACATGCGCGTCCAGTTCGCGTCCGAACCCGAAGGCAAAATTGAAAGTCACAGACATGCCATCAAGTGGGTCTGCTTCTGGGCTAAGTGCAAAATAGTCCGACACTGCTCGCTCAATTGCTGTGTTCAGCTCGTCGAGCTTGTCCTGTGGGATTTTAAAGTCATCCTGCTTCAGCGCCATGTTTACCCCGTATGGTTGGCATTCTGATTGCTTGCGCCAATTGCCGTTGATGACGCTTCAGTACCGTTACAACTACCACGGCCTCAGCCTCAGTCTTACGCGTTGGCCAAGGGCACCACTTTCTCAATCATGTTCTTACCCACCCCAGCCAATCAAGACCGCGAGAAAAGCCAGAAAGGCGAGCGCCAGAAGCGCTGACAGGTTTAGGAACAGGCGGCTGGTCAGGATGCGAAAGAGGAGGACAAGCAGCCCTATCGCAACCATGCCGGCGACGATGAGAAAAAGCAGACCTGCGGCAGTCTCCGACACCTGATCACCCCATCAATCCACGACGGGATAATATGGCGCACCCCAATCTTCGTTGGGGTTCGACATCATCGTGTCGACAAAGACGGGCAGAAGGCTCAGCAGGAGTTCCGCGCCATCACGCACCTGCTTTCGGTTCACCTGGCTGTTCCAGGTCGCGCCACCATGTACGAGTTGGTTGCGCAAGACATAGAGCCTGTCGAAGAGGATGCTCAGCAGCTTCGCGGTTTCTTGGCCTTCAATCGCATGTTGCGCGGCCTTCTTGGCGTTTTCAAATCGCACCTGCCAGTTGTCATACTGGGCGTCGCCATTATGGAATTTCCAGAACGGGCTGAAAATGTACTTGTTGTCCAGCAGCTCAGCCACCACGCCCTCGAACTGATACCAGATCTCATGGGCAATGCGGCCCTTGGGGTCGCACCTGACAAGGGCATCGAAGAAATTCTGAAAATCCGCGCGCGCAAATGATCCTGGGTCATCCCCCATGTCCTTGGCGTAGGCAGCGTTGAAGGCAATCCAGCTAAAGATGAACGCAGCATCGGGATCGTCGTCGATCAAGGCACCCGCCCGCGCAATCCAGCTGATGGAGCGATGCGTGCGTAGGTTTAGCTCCGGGGAATTCTGCGCGCGCAGCTGCCGATGCTTGTCCCGCAAGTAATCAAATTCGTCCGATACCTGAGCCATCGTCGCTACGCCCCCAATCTACGCGCTATCGCATCGCCAAGCCGCGACGTGATCAGCCCCCAGACGGCTCCGCCACCCGTACCAGCGCCACCGTCGCCCCAGCGCTCGCTTCTCATGATGTAGTGCAGAATCCTGCGCAGATCGCGCAGGCAGAGGGTGTCAACTAGCCTGAGATCGCCTTCGAGCCTTCGCATGAACTCCGGCACCGGCATTTTTTCCCGGTCTCCCATGTCCTCTCCGCCATCGCGGCACACGAATCCACAGGAATAGGCCGCATCAATGAAGGCAGACCATTCGGCCCATTCGATTGGTTTGGCACGCTCGTCGCGCGAGGCTGTGCGATACCGGGTCAGTAAATCGCGCAAGCGCTCGGCCACAAACCGCACTTGCTGGATGGTCAGCTTTTCCTCGAGGCTGAACAAACCTTCCCGAATATCCGGATCATTCTGCAGCGCTGGCATATTCAGCCTAACTCCGCGTTTGCGGTGCTGGACACCAGCCCCGCCATGAATGCTTCGATTTCTTCGATCATGGAAGGATCCTGAACTGGCGCCGCTTGCATCTCCAGGAGCGCTTGACTGGCCTTCTCGAGGGTCATCCACTCAACCTCGGTGTCCGCCGGTGCATTCCAGCGCTCGCGGCGCCATGCAAGGTACCGGCGACGCTCATTATCTGACAGCAGGTTGGGCGCATAAAATGCGACCAGCCTGGAACCAAGCTGGCGCAACCGGGCATCTTCGAAGGTAGCCACGATTTCTTGCCGCCGTGACCAATCCGCTTCCTGAAACTCCTTCAGACGCACCTTGTCGTTCCAGCCATAGAAGCCGTTGAAAATCTGCTGTTCGACATGCTGCGGAGCGGCATCGGGGTCAGTTGGAAAGCGCGCCGTCATCGCCGCGATGAGCCGCTGACGCAGCTCGGGCTGCCCTGAGAGTACCTGAGCACGCCGCCGCTGTTCATCCGTCACGGTCGCGGGCGGCAAGAGCATCGGCACCTTGTTGATCGAGATCGAACGCAGGGGACGAGGTTCTGCGTCCATGGCGGCCATCAAGTCTTCGTCGGACGCTGTGATCAGCTCTTGTGGGTCCATCGCATCAAGATCGAAGAGATATCCCTGGTTCGGGTTTTTTGCAGCATAACCGCAAAGGCAGCCCATGATTGCCGACGGTGGGCCGCCCCCAAAGCGTCCAACCAGCTCGAGAGGCTCAAACCGGTCAAGTTGCGCCTGGACATGCCCCTTGTCACGATTTGCAAGCAGCTGTGCCCAGAGGTCGGGCGCTCGCTCGGCGATCAGCCGCGCAAGGTGGATCGTGGCCTCCACATCCCCCAAGGCATCATGAGCGTTGTGCCCCTCAAAGCCATTTTCCGGAGCCAGCCGATCGAGCTTGAAGCGGACGCGGCCGGTCTCATCCACCGGCCACTTGAGCAGATCGGACCGGCGCTGAAACACAGCAAAGACGGCCGTCATGATGTCGAAGCGCGTATTGCCGTTGAACTGCGTGGCGAAAATCTCGGGTTGCAGATTCTGATAGAACATCTGGCGCAGCATCTCTTCATCGAAGCGGATGCTGTTGAACCCGGTCCAGATCGCAGGCGACCAACGCGCCACCAGCGCAGTCAGCGCTTGGGCAAACGCGAACAGGTTCGGCAGCTCGGGATCGATCAGTTGATGCGGCCGCACCCCGGTGACCGCCAAGGCCTGCGGCGACGGAATGATATGGGGTGCCAAACGGCAGCGCAGGTTCACCCGCTCGATCTCCCTGAATTCGGCATCCGTGAGGATCGCTGCGAATTGCAAGGGATGGTCGAACGCGGGCGAGATGCCGGTGGTCTCGAGATCGAAAAATGCAAAGTTCATAAGCTTGTATAGGCAGATTAATTGGACAGGTCACGCGGATATGCAACTTGGCCGCACTCGATGCGTCCGATTTTGACGCATGCGAGCATTACATGTTGTTCGTCACCATGGAGGCTACATGACGAACAGATACGAGCAGCGATTCTTGATTGATCTGGCTTTTCGGGTTGCCCACGGCTTTCCCGCCCGCAGTGTCGTGGCCCAGGAGCTTTCAAGCTGGGTCGAGGATCAGGATCTGGGGTTCGACTGGGATCCGGACATCGACAGTTTCAGGAAGAAGGGCGTCCCTGCTCCCGTGTGGTCCAACCTGCGGAAACGGCTCGCTGATCGCGTCGCATCGGCCGCGCTGCCTAAACCGGATGTCTTGGCTGAAAACGTTACCCTCCTGGCAAACCATGTCGGGCTGAACGCGGATGAGCGCGCCATCTTCGAACTGGCGGTTCGCGCTGGGCGGTCCGGACCCGTGAAGTCTCTGTGCAACTCTCTGGTCGATGATGCACGGATCCCGGTTCTGGATGCGGTCACCCAGCTTTCAGGACTGCCCGCCGCCAGCGTGCGGCGTGCCCTTGCACCGACTGAGCGGTTGGTGGTCTCCGGCCTCTTGCAGTTCGATAAACCGCCCCTGAGCGGCCTTGGGCTCTTTCCCTCCGACCGCCTTCTCGTGGCACTGGACCCGCCCTCACGCACCCTGAGTGACATTCTGGGCAAACTTTTTGCCCGAGTTGGTGCCGCATCGGTGGAATGGGAGGATTTCGCGCATCTAGGCGCTGGCCGTGACTTTGCATTCCGCCTGCTCCGCGGCGCGCTTGAGCGGCGCGAAAAGGGCGTAAACATCCTCCTGCACGGGGTGCCAGGAACCGGCAAGACCGAGTTCTGCAAGGCGCTGGCGGTGCGTCTCGGCGCTGGGCTTCATGCTGTGGGCGAGGCCGATGACGACGGGGACGAGCCATCTCGGTTTGAGCGCTTGCAGCAGCTGCGCCTCGGCCAGCGGTTGCTCAGCGATCAGGGCAACAGCCTGATCCTCTTCGACGAGATGGAGGATCTGCTTCCGGGTCTCGACAATGGGGTCTTTGGTCTGTCCCTGCGCCGCGCCGGATCAAAGGTGCATTTCAACCGACTACTGGAGAACAACCCGGTCCCGACCTTGTGGACGACCAACAATATCAGCGATTGCGATCCAGCATTTCTGCGGCGGATATCCTTCACGCTGGAACTGAGGACGCCGCCGGTTTCCGTGCGCGGCCGCATTTGGGAGAAGCTCGCAGAGCAGCACCGGGTTCCACTGCCCAAAGACCTCTGCCTTGAACTTGCCCATAGCATGGAGGATGCGCCCGCACTTGCTGACAGCGCCCTTCGCGCGGCGCGGATCACGCGCGGCGGAGCAGAAGACGTCAAGTTTGCGGCCGCGGCGATTTCGCGGGCCGTGCGCGGGGGGCACACCCCGCTTGCAGCACCCAGCAGCGTCAGGTTCGAGCCTGAACTGGCTAATGCCGACCATGACCTTGCACTGATCACGGAACGGTTCGTTGCCTGCGGTCCCACCAATACCGGTGGGCTTTGCCTCAGCGGTCCTCCCGGAACCGGCAAGAGTGCCTTTGCGCGCTACCTCGCAGAGCGCATGCAGATGCCGGTCCTCGAGCGGCGTGCCTCTGATCTGCTCGATCGCTATGTCGGCGGGAGCGAACGAAACATCGCAGATGCCTTTGCCGAAGCGCGCGACACCAGCGCGTTCCTGGTGTTCGACGAGGCGGACTCGCTCTTGGGTGCGCGCGATGGCGCAACGCATCGCTGGGAAATCTCGCAGGTCAACGAGATGCTCACCTGGATGGAAAGCCACCCCCTGCCCTTCGCCTGCACTACCAACCTAGTCGAACAGTTGGAGCCAGCCACCGCGCGGCGTTTCAGTCTAAAGATCGGCTTCTTGCCGCTGAGCGCCCAGCAGCGTGAGACGTGCTTCCGTCGCTTCTTTAAGTCCGATCCGCCCTCTGGGCTTTGGGCCCTCGACCAATTGACGCCCGGGGATTTCGCAGTTGTTGCCAAGCGATCGAAGCTGCTGGGCATCACGCAGCCCGACGCGCTCCTTGGTGAACTGCGCCGCGAGCAAGCCGCAAAGCCCAATACAAGAAACCCGATCGGGTTTCGTGCGGCAAGCTGATCGAGGGGTTCAATCCAATGCGGCACGAGCAGTCACAGAATTGGCTCGGCTTGAAGCCATGACGCGTTTCGGTCACTCTGCGGTAAATGGAGGGGCGCCAATGCGTTATGGCCGTTTGGCAGATCTGGTAAGGCTGGCCATGCAAATGCAGGGCCGCGCTGATGGTCTGTCCCTCGACGACATCGGCGAGACCTTTGAGGTGTCGCGCAGGACAGCGGAACGGATGCGCGATGCCATCCGCGACGCCTTTCCACAAACCGAGGAACTTGTGGAGCCTGGAGGGCGGAAGCGGTGGCGACTGCCACCAGGTACCGCAGGCCGCCTTGCCGACCCGAACGTCGACGATATCGCAGCCCTTCATCGCGGCGCAGAACTCGCGCGCCAGTCCGGCGACCTCGTCACGGCGGATCACCTCAATGCGCTCTCAGATCGTCTTCGTGCGCGACTACCGGGGCCGAAACGAGCGCGGCTTGAGCCCGACATTGCGGCGCTGCTGGAAGCAGATGGCGTCGCCCTTCGCCCAGGTCCGCGAGAACGCATTCCAGAGGAAACGCTGAATACGCTCCGCGAAGCGATCCTTGCGGGAGCTTGGATCACTGTCGATCATCGCGCGCGTGCAACTGGCCTTTTGAGCCGCAACGCGCGCCTCGGCCCTCTTGCGATGCTGCTCGGTGAGGGGCGCCAGTATCTTGTTGCGTTCAGCGACTACGCGCAGGACGTGCGCCTCTTTGCCTTGGCAGGTTTTGAGCGGATCGAGCTGTCGGAAGATATTTTTGAGCGGCCGGCCGATTTCAACCTTGGCGCCTGGATGCAGCGATCCTTCGGGATCTGGCAGGAAGACGTCTACGATGTCGTTTGGCGCTTCACACCCGAAGCGGCGCCCGACGCGCGCCTTTATCTTTTCCATCCGACACAAGTCATGACTGACGAACCCGACGGGAGTTTGACGGTGTCATTCCGCGCAGGGGGGCTGCGCGAAATGTGCTGGCATTTGTTCAGGTGGGGGGATCAGGTCCGGGTCATCGCGCCGGAAATTTTGCGCACGACATTCGCGAGGCAATTGAATGCATCACGAATACAAAACCACCCAGAGCACCAATAAATCAAAATAAAATCCTAAGTACATCAAGAAGGCCGCGCAAATGAAAGAACTCAATGACATGAAGGCCCGACTGAGCAAGAATGCATTCTTTGCGCTTTCCTTGGGTTCTCGCGAACTCTTTCACTCCAATTTTCTGGCATGGCTCCTTAAAGAATACCCCGCGATGATTTCGGCCCTGACACGCTCAGGCACGCAGCGAGATTTTGAAATTCATCGGGAAAAATATAGCTTTGACCTAGTGATAGTTTTCAAGGATCAATGCGCCCCGAGTTCGCTCATAGTTGAAGTGAAGGTGAAAGACACGCCGAAAGTCGATCAGCTCGTAAAATATAACGAGACCGCTCAGAATAATATTGAGAGTTTGGGCGATTCTCCAGAGAAGCTTCTGATTTCATTGACAGAAGCCCCATTTGGAATGCCAGCACCATGGAAGATCACCGACTTGGCAGAACTGGCCAACAAAATCAACGACCTCGCCTCTGGCTGCAAGGTTACACCCGCGCATCATGTTTTGATTCAAAACTATATAGACCTGTGCCACGATCTGACTGAATTAGTTCGGCAGGTTACTGAAATAGATGTCAAGTCCCGCTATTTTTTGTTCAATCGGCCAGGAGAGGAAGCCTCATGCAAACGTGTAGATCGTTTACTGGACGAGTTGCGTTTCCTTGATACGATCGAGAAACATCGTGCCAGCAAGCTATGTGAGGAGATGAGACGGCGATCTGACGGCCTATCTTTTTCCAAGTTTACACCACATTTTCGTCATGGATTTGATCGTAAGCAAGCTCATGTTGGCGGAGCGATCCAGATTTTCAACCCTAGTCACAAGAAGCATCCTGAACTTTCGTTGGGAGTTCACATCCAGGGAAACCAGTACCGGCGAATGGTTTCTTTCCGTGGATTCAGAGTGCCAAATCGCGCAGAGGGAAAAAACCAAGGAGAGATTGTCAAATTCATCAGCGAAACGGATCAATGGAAGTGGATGCTTGGGCGCGCCCACAGGGATGGGTTTTTTCAATTGCCTGACAGACGAGAAGGCTTCTTCAAGAGCAGACAGGTCATTTCAACCAGCCAGCAAATAAACAAGCTTTTGCTCAGCTATGCACCAAGTCAAATCAATGAACCCGGTCACATCTATCAGTACACCGACATTGGCCCCGAGGAGGGGGTTCCAACAGGCCAAGTCATTGATGCCGTGATCAAGGACCTCCAATATGCTGCGCAGCTTCTTTCCGATCCTGACTATGTGTCCCGCTTTCGAGAGTGGTCGTTACGCCAAATCGATAGGCCTTATGGGTAATATGCGCTAGCAGCGAGCCACTTCGCGCGCCAATCAGTAGCACACTTGCTGCCACAGCCTCCCACGCTTCATCTTGGTTTATTGAGGACAAGAATTTCCAACTCAGCCCTGTCTACCCAGTGGATTGCCACGTCAGGTTTGATGGCCTCGACCTGCTCCGCGAGAACGCTTCGATAGGCATCCAGCTGCGCGAAGTAACCCGCAAAGCTTCCCGCACCACTCTTGTGATCCAGGATCAGTCGTTTCCCGTCGCCCGTCGCGAGAAGATCAATGATCCCATTAAATTCCGCGCCCGATACCTCGCGCTTCTGGATCGGCACCTCGCTCTCGATCTGCGTATAGCCCTCGGACGTCAGCCATTTCTTGAGCGCGTCCGCCTGTGCCTGCAACACGTCCAGCGTTGCTTCGTCAAAGCCCGTGGCCGCAGATAGGCGCAGGCGCAAATCCGGGCGCAGCAAGAGAACGCGCATTGCCCTGTGAAGAGCGGTGCCACGCTCGCTGGCTGTCGCCACGAGGGAGACAGCCTGTGGCGGGACGTCCATCTGGACGATGTGTGTCTGAACTTGAGGCAGCGGATCCTGCACAATTGATGAGGGCCGGACGCGCCATGCCGTCTGCTGCATCTCGAGCATCGACCGCAGCTCACCAAAGGCCAGCCTTTCCGACGCTTCTTGCACGCCGGACGCTTCCAACATGCCTGGGGCCTCAGCGCTGCACATCACGATGCGCGCGGGGAAGCTGGCACCGCCGATTTTCAGGCTTCCAGCCTCCGGCTCCATGCCGGCCTCCAGCACCAGCATTTCAGCGTGGTTCGCTGGACCTTCGCTCTCGCCGATTCTCTGCAACGCAAAATCTGGCCACTCAAGGATCAACCGATCGCGCCCACGGGTCAGCGCCACATAAAGCAGTCGGCGCGCATCTGCCTCTGAGGCTGCGCGGCGATCGGCAATAAAGGCGTCCTTCTTTTCCTTGATGGGCAGGTCAGGCGTCCAGATCAGGAGCGCCCGTTCAAGGATGGCACTCAGATCGCTGAAATCCGTGAATTCGGCGCGCAACGTGCCGGGCTTTTCCCCAATCTTCTTGTCGAGACCGACAACCACGGTGATCGGCCATTCCCGCCCCTTCGAGGCATGCCAAGTGACAATCTCGACGCCCTGTCCAGCGCTCTGGCCTGGGTCGGGGTGGCGGTCGAAATCGCGTTCCTCGCGGCGCGCCTCCAGCCAGCCCAGAAAAACCTGCGCGCTCGCGCCATGGAAACCAGCCGCGGCCTTGAAGTCACGGTGGGCCGAGACGAATTCGCTGACCTCTGCGGAGAGCCGCATCAGGTCCGCATGGGCTTGCGCCGCCTCTGGCATGCGCGCTGCCCAAGCGAGGACACCCGCAGCGCTGAGCACCTGCGGGAGCAGCGTTTCCAGCGGCATAGCAGGTGCAGTCTCGGCCAAGGCCCGCAATCCCGCAAGCTCGGCACAGGTTTCCAATCCACCATTGGCAAGCAGGCTCATCGCCTGCTGAAGAGGCATGGATGATGGGCCGAGTGTCAGGAGCGCAAGGGCCGCGTGGCGATCCGTGGGATCCACAGCGAAGGCCAGCCCGTTGCGCGCCGCCATCACAGCAGGCGAGTCCAGCCAGCCTGTTGCGCTGATCCGAACCGGGACACCTTGGCGCTTGAGCGCCGTCGCATAGCGCGTCGCCATCGAATGGGTCGGCGCCAGAATGGCAATGTCGCGCGGCTCGACAGGGCGGAATGTCGGCGCCTTGGGATTACTCTCCCGCTCTACCACCGGCCCAGCCTCTGCGAGGATATCGGCAATGCGTGCCGCCACATGTTCCTCGGGGCGCGATTTCTTCGATCGGCGCCCTTCTGAAATGCGCAGGATCTCCGCGAAGGTCTGGCCGGTTTCCGGCCGCTGCGGAACCAGAGGAACATAAGCCTCTCCGAACAGCCCCGCCGAAATCGCGTTCACCATCTGCATCAGCCGCGGATCAGAGCGCCAGTTGCCCGTGAGGGGCGAGGCCGCGTCCGGATTCTGTCGCTCGAGCGCCTCGCTCAGGCGGGGGTCGGCCCCCTGGAAACCCATGATCGACTGCTTGGTGTCTCCCACGATCAGCACGCGCTTGGCGGATTGCGCGATGCGCCAGAGAAGCGCGAACTGCACCGGGTTCGTGTCCTGAAACTCGTCGATGATGACGCAATCGACTTCGGACAAAAGCGCGTCGAGGATTTCCCGGCGCGTCCGCAACAAGCGCTCGGCATCGCAAATCATGTCGGCATAGTCGATGACGCCCGCTTCACGCTTCATCTCAGCGTATTTCGACATCACTTCCTGGGCGCCATGTATGAGCGCTGTCAAATGCGCACAAGCGTCCTCCAAAGGACCGGGGTGGACCGCGATATCCGCGGCCGCCGCAATCACCTCATCAGACAATGCATCATAGCCATCCGGTGTGGGTGCTCCCCTCTTCGATTGACGCAACTCACTAAGGGCTTTCCAAAGCCCCCAATCCCGGCGGAGCTCCCCAGGGCGCTGGGCGCGCTTCATGTTGCGGAAGTCTTTTCCAAACGCTGTGCGCGCCGCGTCTGACGTTGCATGGGCGGTAAGATCGTTGGGAAACCCAGCCAACAGCGCCTCAATCGCCGCAAGGAGCCGCACCTCTAGGGGCGCCCCGTCGGGCTCCACCCGACCATAGAGATCCCGCAGGCGGGCGACAGCTGCGTCCGCCAGTTGCGGGTCATTGCCGTTGTCGCCAAGTCCTCTCAGCAGATCGATCGTGGTCAGGATCCTGCCGCGGAAACTGTCTTCCTGGCTCGCATTCGAGAAGAAGCTCGACCGGTACCCAAAGCGCGGCAGGTCGGCTTTGACGGCGTCGAGCGCCTCCGCATGCGCCATGGCCTGACGGATCAGAAGATCCCGCTCCGCCTCAGCCAACGCACGCGGTTGCGGTGAGGCCCCAGCAGCGAACGCGTGTTCCGACAGGATCCGCAAACCCAGCCCGTGGATGGTCGAGACATAAGCCTGTTCGACAGCCAGGGCTTCCTCAACCATACCCTCGGCCAGAAGGCTCGCCCGGATACGGCCACGCAGCTCGGCAGCCGCAGCTTCCGTGAACGTCACCGCCAGAATGCGATCTGGTCCAACAAGGTTTTCTTTGACCCAATTGGTCAGGTCCGATTTGATCCGAAAGGTCTTCCCCGAGCCAGCCCCGGCCGGAACGATGGTCAGCATCTCAGTCATCGATGTCCTCCATGCTGTCATCGGCCTCGGTGCCAGGCATCATGAACCGCGAGACAAGTGGCGAGGCATCCAGCGCGTAAGGTGCAAGGTTCGCCGTTTTCTCAAAGAACTTCCGGTCATCTTCGCTGTTGAGGCGGATCTGCCCTGAGCCCACCTCAGCAAGCCGCGTGATCAGAAGATCCATGGCCTGCACGGATATCCCGCCTTCCACGACGGTGACGACGCCATCGGGTGGCTCCAGCCCTTCGAGCAGAACGCCCTGGTCGTTAATCAGGTGGTAGGCGACCCCAATCCTGGGGCTGCCTGCCAAGGCAGCCTCTAGGACTTCGCCAGTTCGTTCGGGCCGTTTGAGCATTTCGCGGTAGAGGCCGAGCTGCAGATCCCAGCCTGCTTCAAGGCGCGCGCGGCGTTTGGGCGTGCCGCTTTTCTTGTGATCCACGACCAGAAGGCTGCCATCTTTCAGTTGAAGAAGGCAGTCCGCGCGTCCGCGTAGCAGGATGCCGAGTGCCTCGCCCTGAAGACCGATCTCATTGTCAATCACGCGGGCACCAAGGCCTTCAAGGGTATTGCGCCAAGCATGGGCCGCCGTTCGGATATCGCGAAGCAGACCCTCACGTTCGACGGCCCAGATCGACCGCTGCAGGAACGGCGCATATTTCCGGATGGCCGAGGAGAGCAACTCCGGCACCGCGGCCTCGATCTGGTCATGATCTGGCAACGGCGCATCCTTGGGAAACAGAAACTCCAGCACGTCATGCGCGATGGTGCCTGCAACCATGACGTTAAGCCCATCAGGGGCCCAGGTCACAGGTTCCGCGCCGAACTCGGACAGGCTCCAGGCAAGCGGGCTGACCATGAGCGTTTCCAACCGGCTGGGCGACTGCGGGCGCATGCGTCCATCATCGGCAAGGCGACGGCGGAGCAGATCGCGACCCAGGTGCAGGATGCCATCTTCCGGCACGGCGCTGGGCTGCAGATCTGTAGCTGCCTCGACAACTCTGTGCGCAAACGGCCAGCGCTCGCGCGGGAGAGCACGCAGATCGTGGATCAACGCCTCAGCATCCTCGGTCCCCTTTTCGCCATTCCCAACAGTGCGCGCCACCAGCGACAGGGCCGCCGCAGGAGCTTGACGGCTGCCATTCGGCGCGAAGGCAGGGCGCAAGAGGGTCAAGGAGTCCGAGGCGCAGAGGAACTGGCGGCGAAGCTTTTCGAGACGCCGCGCCAGCACATCCCCGCGCGTTTCAATATGAAGGCCGGTTTTTTCGCGCAGGAGCCTAAGCTCGCCGTCGAGAAAGAGCGGCGACGCAGAAACTGCACGCGGCCAGCGATTGCCGCTCATGCCCATGGCAATAAGGTGTCGCGCTGGGCGCCACGGCATCGCACCTTCCGTGAACACGCTCACGCCCTCGACAAAAGCCTCCGAGGGGGAAGGCTTGGGCGTGGCGGGTGTCGCAACTCGGTAGAGCGCGTTCCAATCCAGAGAGCGGCTCTGAGACAGCGCGGCACGCATCGTTCCCATCTTCGCGCGGAATGCAGCAACAGCCTCTCGCTGCTCGGCTGCATCACTCAAAAGCTGGGCAGCCTGCTCCAGGGCTTGCAGGATACCGTCTGGTGTCTGCGCAATATTGCTTCGCACAAGTTTGTAGAACCTCTGCGCGCGCCCAGTCAGTGACCTGGCAGCAAAGGGCTCGAACCGGCCCTGCATGACCTCTCGCGAGAGCTGAAGCCCCGTCTCGGACAACCAAGGCATCAAAGGCGAGATATAGAGGCTGGCAAGCGCCATGGCCGGTGCGGGGGACTGGAAACACAAGAGGAGCTGAAGGAGTGTTTCGCTTGCGATGTCGCGGCGGTCGGGCTGGGTGGGCAAGCCCGAAAGCGGAACGCCAGCAGAATCGAATGCGCGACGGAGTTGCACAAAATAGCCGACCTCGTCGGGCACCAGCAGACCGATCTCATTCGGCAAGACGCCTTGATCGATCAGGCGCTGCGCCCGCGCCACTGCAAAATCGGCCTCCTCCGCCTCATCACGCAGGGCGAAGAAAGCCAAGCTGTCGTCCAGCGGCCCAGACGGGATGGACGCGCCCGTCAAACCCTGCTGCGCCCGCCACAAGCTTGTACCCTCGGCCGCGCCGGTTGCCAGCGGCGCGCGGCGCGCGGCCCATTCATTCTGAAACGCTGCGTCAGCGATCCCGTGATGATCCAGCAATTGCGCATGCAGACGGCGCTCAATGGGCGTCGCGAAACCACACGGATCACCTGCCACCAAGGGAAGCGGCTCAAGAGCATCGCCAGACACACAGTCCAGCACATGGGCATAGACCTGCAGATCTTCCGGGAGTGCGCCCGGGGCCTGACGCCATAGACCGCAGAGGGCTGCGAGGTGTTTGTACAGGCGGCTTTCGTGATCTAGCGCGCCGAGGTCAACCTCCTCCGGGCTCAGACCATTGGTCGCCACGGCGAGGCTCCGCAGGGCTGCTGAAACAGCGGCAGCCGTTTCAAGCGGCGCCACAGCCATGCTGGCAGACCAAGGGAACGCCGCATCTGCCAGCACAGAGTTCAGATCAATCGCCTGAGGGCGCGGCGCGAGATAAGTTTCTGCTAGAAGGTCGGACGTGATGGCCCGAAACGCGCCCGTGCCGGAATGCACCGTCACTAGTGGCTCAAGACCGTTCATCCGCACCTCCTCGCCAAGACTGGCATCGGCCCACATCCGCTTTGTTTCGCCACCGGTGAGAGCGGCGCATGCAGCCAAGGCCTCAGACTGTTCAGCGAATCGAAACGATACGTGGTCCCTTAACCCCTGCTCGAACGTAATCTTTATGGAATAGCACAAAGTTACAACCCACCCTGAAGGCTCATACGTCCGAAACTGACGCACCCATGCTCTAGTATCAAAACGAATCGAAACGAGAAGGAGACGCGATTGGTTCGAACGAGCATCACCCACCCCCTGCGCATTGATAACCTAGCCCTTGGAAACGGACGGCTGGGCATCACGTTTTGTCCCGGCAAAAAAGGCGACAGTGTCTTTGGTGCCGCGTGGGATCGAGACCTTGATCTCGACCTGGACGCGGTCAAGGGATGGGGTGCCAACGCCGTCTTGAGCCTGATCGAAGACCACGAGTTCGAGATGCTGGACGTGCCCGAGCTTGGCGAAGCGGTGAAGGCGCGTGGCATCGAATGGGTGCAGTTTCCGATCCGGGATCTGGATACACCGACAGACGAGGCCATGGGCACATGGGCTGCGATTTCGGCGCAGTTGCACGCCACACTGGAGCGCGGTGGCCGCGTCCTCGTGCATTGCCGTGGTGGCCTGGGCCGCGCGGGTACGATCGCTGCCTTGCTGCTGATCGAACGCGGATGGTCCGCCCGTCAAGCGATCAGCGACGTGCGCGCCGTTCGCCCGGGTGCAATCGAAACCGAAGAGCAGGAACGCTGGCTGACACGCCGCGCCCGCCATTATGGACTACCGGGCATTCGGCTTCATGCCAGTCTTCTCGGGGGCGCCTATGGCGACAGCCTCGGCGCCGAGATTGAATTCCTCTCGCTCGATGCAATCAGGCGCAAGTTTCCAGACGGGATTTCGGATCTGCCACCGCATCAGGGCCTGCGGGGCGCAATCACCGACGACACCCAGATGACGCTGTTTACCGCTGAGGGTCTCATTCGGGCCCATGTTCGCGGCACGCTCAAAGGGATATGTCATCCGCCATCCGTGGTGCATCACGCCTTGCTGCGCTGGCATCGCACACAAGGCGGTAAGCCCCGTGTGGAAACGGACAATGTCGGCCTGATAGCTGATCGCAGGCTCTGGGCGCGACGCGCACCCGGCTTGACCTGTCTCTCGTCCCTCGCTGAAGGCCGAAGCTTCGGAGCGCGTGCAAGAAACGACAGCAAGGGCTGCGGCACGATCATGCGCGTTGCGCCAGCAGCACTGATGGTGCCGCGCAATCAGGTGCGTTCGGTGGCGATCGAGACGTCAGCCTTGACCCATGGACATCCGACCGGTCAATTGGCCGCCGCTGCTTGGGCCGAGATTATGGCCGATGTAGCAACTGGAGGAATGCTGGAAGAAAGCGCGGCCACGACAGCTCGGGAATATGACCTGCTGGAGAACGGCCATGAAACCGCACGCGCGATCCGGAATGCACTTGATGCGCCTCGCGATGGGTCACCGGAAACAGTCGAAACCTTGGGAGGCGGCTGGACTGCCGAAGAAGCGCTGTCGATCGCACTCTACGCCTGCTTGGCTGGCAAGACATTCGATGACGCGCTTCAGATAGCTGTGCTGCACAGCGGAGACAGCGACTCGACAGGCGCAATTGCAGGCAACATGATGGGCTTGATCGATCCTCTCGCCGCAATGAATCATCGCTGGGCACCCGTGATCGAAGGCGCGGACATCATCGCCCGCTTGGTGCGCGATTACCTGCGGCTCAAAAATGAACATGACAGCGTCGAAGAAGTAGCCTCAGCTTATCCCGGGGTTTGACCACACATGTTGTAGGCCGCATCGTGGACATGGAAAACTACCGGGAGCGACCGACAACACACTGGGTCCATTGCTACTGTTAAAAGCGCCGGGCTCGACGACTGGGATAACAAGTGCCACCATCATGACGGCGCGCTAATGAAAGGGAAGTGAGTGAGCAAGCGAAATAGTCCAACACAGGACCCACAAGAATTGAAGGCTGCAAATCTGGCACGGGAACTTCACGGCGCCCTTTTCCCAGAAGAGTATGACTATGCCTACGATAGCATTTATGAAGCGAAGGCTCGCGCTCGGGGCGAAAACCCAATGAATGCCGAGTATATTGAAAAGACCAACAATCGACGGGCAGCACTTGGATTTTCGGCCTTTGATGTTGGGCGGACAGCTCGGAATGAAAATACTCTCGCTTGGGTAACAGAAAATCTGACGCTCGGCAAAGAAGCCGAGCTACGAGACATTGTGACAAGCCGCGCCCAAGAAGACGCAGATGCTGAACGGGAACGCGAACGGGCACGGCTTGAGGTACAGACGCCGGCTTGGCTTGATCTGCGGATCGACGAAATGCTTGCGTCTGAAAAATTCCTCAACAGATCACAGGATCGCTCCGACCCAAAAATAATCGCCTTTAGAATTCTCGGTGAAATATTTGCGGTAAATCCGATGGGGGCAAGCGAGCCGGACTTTCTTCGACAGATACGCCGCAGTCTACCCAATCTGTCAGAGCAGGACTATCGAGAGCTCTTTGAGAATGCAAAATGTGAGTGGATGGAAGTGTATGGCTTCTAAGCCAAGTCAGCCTTTGCCAAGTGATTGAATTTCAATCCACGATCGGCAACTGGAAGGCAATGCCGCAGTCAGTAGACGGCGAGCAGCTCTTCACGATTGGCGACATCCATGGTCAGGCGGGTGCTTTGCGCGCCACTCTGTCAGTACTCGCGAGTGTTCCAAGGGAGGCCAAGACTCGTCGACTTGTGCTTTTAGGCGACATTATCGATCGTGGCCCAGCCAGCCTTGAAGCAATAGGTTTACTAGACAACGCCAAAGCCCTCGCACGGGTCGACGAAGTCACCATTTTGCCCGGAAACCATGAATTG
>NZ_JBKFEY010000037.1:0-16887 GCF_046507575.1 Pontitalea aquivivens
CATGGCGACGAGTTGTTCGCTCTTTTGGAAACGACGTTGGCGCAAAGACCCGCATCCGAGTGGATCGCGTTGTTCGAGGAATTCGACGTTCCCGCGAGTCTATGCGTGGCGCCTTCGGAAGCGGTTGAGAGCGAGCAGATAGCCTCGCGAGGATTTGTGCAAACCGTGGACGGACACCATCTTTCGACCTTTCCCGCAAATGCCCGAGGCGCGCTGCCCGAGATCAGATGGCCGGCACCCGATGCCGGGGAGGGGACGCGCCCTGTCCTGCGGATGATCGGTCTCGATGAAGTCGAGATCGAAGGACTGTTGCAGTCTGGAACCGTCGCGGAACGGGCAGCTGCGCTTATGATCGACTGATGATAGGAGCCGGCGATTTCGAGTGCTATATACCGCTCGAGCTTGCGCAGTGTCAGTGCCGCTTCGAGCCTTAGTCTCCCGGTTCCGGTTTGACGTGGTCGACACGCCCCGGCGGTTGATGGCGATTGTCTTCCTGGTGAGCGCCTGCCTCTGGTTCATGGTGCTACCGGCAAAGTCGTACTGGCGTTTCAAACACGCAAGGAGTCAGATGGCATCCGGAAATCGGTTCCGAAATCCATGCGGTCAACCGTAAGGAACTAAATGCCGAGTTGGAGATCGTCCGCAAGTGCGGCTACTCGGTTACCCGCAGCGAGCGCATCGCGGGTCTTACTGCGATAGCTGCGCCAATCCACGACTACACCAGAGGGTTTTGGTATGTGTCACCGTGACGGAGCAGAGTGTTTGCATGGCCCCCCATTTTCCGGGCCGTATTGCAGAGTTGTGTAGGGAACTCCGTCCGCAGGATGGCCGCTGGAGCGCGACGAGTTGAGAAGAGGGAGGAAGAGCGAGATGAATGAGATTGAACGTGAAAGCATGGAGTTTGACGTGGTCATCGTCGGGGCGGGGCCGGCCGGACTGGCTGCCGCGATCCGATTGAAGCAGGTCAATCCCGAGCTTTCCGTCGTCGTTCTCGAAAAGGGCGGCGAGGTGGGTGCGCATATCCTGTCGGGGGCCGTCGTCGATCCCGTTGGCATAGATAGTCTTTTGCCGGGGTGGCGCGAAGAGGCCGACCATCCCTTCAAGACCTCTGTGACCGACGATCATTTCCTTCTGCTTGGGCCGGCAGGCTCGGTGCGCCTGCCCAACTTCCTGATGCCGCCGCTGATGAACAATCACGGCAACTACATCGTATCGCTCGGCAATGTCTGCCGCTGGCTGGCCGGCCACGCCGAAGCGCTTGGCGTTGAGATATATCCCGGATTTGCCGCCGCAAGCCTGACCTACAATGATGAGGGCGCCGTCACCGGCGTCATCACCGGCGACATGGGCGTGGAGCGTGACGGCTCGCATGGACCGGCTTTCGCACCCGGCATGGCGCTGCTCGGCAAATATGTGTTGCTCGGCGAGGGCGCGCGCGGGTCGCTCTCCAAACAGGCCATTGCGCGTTTCGGCCTCGACAGGGGGCGCGAGCCGGGCAAATACGGCATCGGCCTGAAGGAACTCTGGCAGGTCAAGCCGGAAAACCACAGGCCCGGCCTGGTGCAACACTCCTTCGGCTGGCCCCTGGACATGAAGACCGGAGGCGGCTCGTTCCTCTATCATCTGGAGGACAATCTGGTTGCGGTGGGCTTCGTCGTTCACCTGAACTACAAGAACCCCTACCTCGGGCCTTTCGAGGAATTTCAGCGCTTCAAGACGCATCCGACTATCCGCGGCACCTTTGAGGATGCCAAGCGCATTTCCTATGGCGCACGCGCCATTACCGAAGGTGGGTGGCAGTCGGTGCCAAAGCTGACATTCCCGGGCGGCGCGCTGATTGGTTGTGCCGCCGGTTTCGTCAACGTGCCGCGCATCAAGGGGTCACACAACGCGATATTGTCGGGGATGCAGGCAGCCGAACATGCCGCTGCAGCCATCGCCGAAGGCCGCACCAATGACGAACTCGCCGCCTATGAAGCCGGGTGGCGCGATAGTGCCATCGGCAAGGACCTCAAGCGCGTGCGCAACGTCAAGCCGCTATGGTCGCGCTTCGGAACCGTCATCGGCGTAGGCCTCGGGGGCCTGGATATGTGGCTCAATACCTTGTTCGGCATCTCGCCATTCGGCACGCTGAAGCATGGCAAGCCCGACCACGCTACGCTCGAACCCGCTGAAAAACACAAGCGCATCGACTATCCCAAGCCCGATGGCGTGCTGACCTTCGATCGCTTGTCGTCCGTCTTCTTGTCCAACACCAACCATGAGGAAGACCAGCCGATCCACCTTCAGGTCAAGGACATGGATCTGCAGAAGCGCTCCGAATATGGGGTGTTCTCAGGCCCGTCGGCGCGGTATTGCCCGGCCGCCGTGTATGAATGGGTCGATGCGGATGGCAATTCGATTGCTGCCGAGCCAGGGCATGCCGATGCGCGCTTCGTCATCAACGCCCAGAACTGCGTCCACTGCAAGACCTGCGACATCAAGGATCCCGACCAGAATATCAACTGGGTGCCGCCGCAGGGCGGTGAGGGACCGGTCTATCCGAATATGTGACCGGCCTCGGCAAGTTCGTGCCGGCGCGTTTTTCGCGTTGCTTTCGCCAAGGCGAATTCAAGCGGAAACGCAGCTGCTAGACTAGGGTCAGGACTTCGGTAACGGTGCCGTTTCAGTCTATCAAAAATTGACGGCCACAACAGCGCAGTGTTGCAGCGGGTGCGGACATGTCTTGGCAATAGATTCATTTCGCCAATGCCTGGCTTGGTTCGCCCTTCGTTTGAGTTCACCCCGATACGGGAACAGCGACAGCTTTCCGTGGCTAATTGCAAGTTTCGTGAGCCAGTGGCTCGCGACGCAGGCCCCGTTACAGCATCTCATTGATCACAGCCAGAAGATGACGGCGGCGGCGATACAGATGGCCGAGAAGAAGGTGTGGGCGCATCGGTCGTAGCGAGTTGCGATGCGCCGCCAGTCCTTGAGCTTGGCGAACAGGTTCTCGACCGGCGCTGGACGGGCAAACAGATCGCCGCCGAAGCCGGCGTCTCGCCAGCGACTGTCAGCCGTGTTCTGCGACGGCTGGGCTTGAACAAGCTGAGCGCCTTGGAGCCGGAACCCGTGCGCCGTTATGAGCGGGAGCATCCCGGCGAACTCATCCATCTCGATATCAAGAAGCTCGGCCGGATCGGTTCTGTCGGACATCGCATCACCGGACGGCAAACTGGCGTGGTCAACCGTCATCTCGGCATTGGCTGGGAGTTCGTTCATGTTTGCATCGATGATGCCTCGCGCGTCGCTTTCGTCCAGGTCATGCCCGATCAGCGCAAGGAGAGCGCTGTCGCCGTCCTCGAGGCGGCCGTCGCTTATTACGCCAGCCTCGGCATCAAAGTGCAGCGGGTGATGACGGACAACGGCTCCTGCTATCGGTCAAAGACTTTCCGGGCAGCCTGCAAACGTCTCGGCCTGCGCCAAATCTTCACCAGGCCCTATACGCCCCGCACCAACGGGAAAGCCGAGCGCTTCATTCAGACAAGCTTGCGCGAATGGGCCTATGCTCGCGCCTATAACACCTCAGATGAACGCACCGCCGAACTGCCGCGATGGCTTCACCGCTACAATTGGCATAGACCTCATGGCGGTATCGGCTCAAAACCACCCATCAGCCGACTCGGCCTGACCGGGAGCAACCTGTTGAGACTCCACAACTAGCTACCTAGAAACTGAACCGACCGCGGTCGGACGCACTCAGACGTGCGGCGGAGCGCGCAAATTTCCGCACGAGCACGGTTTGCGTCATCTCGGACTGGCGCGCGACGCCTTGCTCAAGCGCATCTCATTGTGGGCGGGCAAGTATATGTGCCTTCCTCGAATGCCCAGAAAGCGGGTGGAAGAATCTGCTGTTGGGCTGCCGGAAGGGTTCCTTGCATGGGTGATCGGATGACGAGCGACTGGACGGGAACTTACGAATCGCTGACCATCGGCGCCTCCGAATCGAGCAGCCAGGTCATTGACGGACCAGCGATTGATGCCTTCGCTCATGCGATCCAGAGCTTCAATCCGATCCACTTGGATGGGGATTGGGCGCGGGCTAACACCCATTATCCGGATCGTGTGGCTCATGGCGTCATGACTTCGGCACTGATGTCGAAGCCCATTGTGCAATTCTGCGAGCGGTTCCAGGTCCGCACTGCCTTGCTGTCGACGTCGGCCAAATACCTTAAAGCCGTCGTCGTTGGGGATACCGTTACGACAGTTGTGCGTCTTGCCGGGAAGGACGATGAGAAGCGGCGAATACGTTTCGAAGTGGAGGCTAGGAACCAGCATGGCGAACTAGTTCTGGTGGGGGAAGCAATCGAAAAAGCGCTGACATAGGAATGACCTTTCGGTCCTTAGTGCAGCGCACCGACTCTGCAAAAAGTTTCGATACGCTGTCCGTCGTCAGAACATTTGGCACACCTCGTAGCGTAAATTAGCGGAGTGCGGGCCTCGTCTGGGAGGTTAATGTTAAGCGGCGAGCTTGTGGTGTTGCAAGCGCCGATGTTCGATGGTCTTCCGTTTGATCCTTTCACGTTGTTTAATGATGGCAGGTGCCCTTCCGAAGTAGGCATCGGCGGGCGTCACGTTTTGCAGGCTCTCGTGGTAACGCTGGTGGTTGTAGTGCTCGACGAAGGCCTCGATCTGGGCCTCAAGGTCGCCGGGCAAGAAGTAGTTTTCCAGCAGGATGCGATTTTTCAGGGTCTGGTGCCAGCGTTCGATCTTGCCCTGGGTCTGGGGATGCATCGGAGCACCGCGCACATGGCTCATTTTCCGAGCCTCGATATATTCCGCCAGTTCGCTCGCGATATAACTCGGGCCATTATCCGACAGCAGCCGAGGCTTTTGCAGCACGGTGGCGTTGTCGCAGCCCGAGGTCTTGAGAGCAAGGTCCAGCGTGTCGGTCACATCCTGGGCCCGCATATTGGTGCATAACTTCCAGGCGATGATGTAGCGCGAGAAGTCATCGAGCACGGTCGACAGATACAGCCAACCCCAGCCGATGATCTTGAAGTAGGTAAAATCGGTCTGCCACATCTCGTTTGGTCGGGTGGTTTTGGTGTGGAACTGATCGGCGGCCTTGATCACGACATAGGCCGGGCTGGTGATCAGATCATGGGCCTTGAGCAGGCGGTAAACCGTGGCTTCGGACACGAAGTAGCGCTTCTCATCGGTGAAGCGCACCGCCAGTTCGCGCGGTGACAGCTCGCTGTAATCGAGCGCCATCTCGACGATCTGGTTTTGAATATCATCGCCGATGCGGTTCCACACCCGGCTCGGCGCCGATGGCCGATCTTCCAGCGCCTCCGGCCCGCCTTCGAGGAAGCGATCATACCAGCGGTAGAACGTCCGGCGGGCAATGCCGAGTTGGTCCAGCGTGTGCTTGGCGGGCAGGTGCGACTGCTCGACGATCCTGATGATCTCGAGCTTCTCCGATGCCGGATATCTCATTCGTCGTCGCCCCCATCCGCGATCATGCTTTTTTTAAGCAGGCGATTCTCGAGCGTCAGGTCGGCAACACATTCCTTCAGGGCGTGGGCTTCACGACGCAGGTCATGCACTTCGCCGGTGGTCGCAGCACGGGCGGTGTCTCCAGCGAGACGGCGCTTGCCGGCCTCCATAAACTCCTTCGACCAGGTGTAGTACAGGCTCTGCGCGATGCCTTCCTTGCGGCACAACTCGGCGATACTGTCCTCGCCGCGCAACCCATCGAGCACGATGCGGATCTTATCCTCGGCCGAGAAGTGCCGACGGGTCGCACGGCGAATGTCCTTCACCACCCGCTCAGCAGGGGCCTTCACCGGAGATTTTTTCAAGGAGGTTTTGGGCTTCATCTTCGTTCCTTCGTCACTACGACGAAGCCCAAAACCTCCTAAACTTACAACCTCAAATCTGTGCCATGGGTGCTGACGGCGGACATGAATCGATATAATTAGGATACATATAGATTTCCTGTTAGCCGAGAGAAGTCTTAAGCCGAAACGGGCATCGGAAGATCGTCTGCATTGGGGATACTTCCCTTTGTGTTCATCCGAGTATGCAGGACGAGAGGAGGACAGCGCGCTTGATTTCTTGACGCATCGTTACAGGCGCCCTTGGCTCTATCCGTGTACTTTTACGCTCGAATCGCGTCGAGCCCGGTCATCTCACGGCCCATGATGAGCGTCAGCACCTCATTGGTCCCGTCCGGGATCGGAAGCATACGCACGTCGCGATACAGCTGCTCGAGCCCGCTTTCCCGGCTGATCCCCATCGCCCCGTGGACATGCATGGCGAGCGACACCGCCCGTTCGCAGGCGGTGGTGGCAAATCGCTTGGCCATCGCGGAGGAACCGTTAGCGCGGCCGCCACGGTCGATGATGTCCAGCGCCTGGTAGCATAGCAGCCGGCTCGCCATGACGTCCGTGGCGATATCGGCGAGACGTTCCTGGATGAGCTGTCGCTGGCCGATCGGCTTTCCGAACTGCTTGCGGATGCCGGCATATTCGATTGCGGCGTCAAGCGCAGCCTGTGCGATGTGAACCGCGGCGAGCCCCACCAAGGGACGATTGCCGTTCCAGGTGAGCGTCAGGATGCGAGCAGCGTCGCCACCCGTGCCAAGCGCGTTAGATGCCGGCACCCTGCAGTCGTCGAAAAGGATCTCCGAGAGGTGTCCTTGCTGGAGGCCGAGGCTCTGAATTTCCAACGCCTCGTAAGGCGACGCATCCCGTTCGACGACGATGCGGCGCATGATGTTGCCCTTGTCACCGTGCCCTGCCGAGCAGGTTGCGATCATGATATCGCTGGCCGTCCCGTTTGTGATCCACATCTTGCGTCCGTTGATGACCAACTCGCCGCCGTCCTCGACAACCCGGGTGCGGACCCCCCGCGGGTCCGATCCCGTGTCCGGCTCGGTTGTTCCGGTACAGCATATCTTTCTGCCCGCGATCAAATCGGGGAGAAACCGCGCGCGCTGCTCTTCGCTGCTATCGGCGTGGATACGCGCGACAGTGCATTCATGCGACAACAGCGAGATCGCCATCGCCGGAGGCAGTTGCTCGAACACCAGACCGAAGTCGAGCATCTTCATTCCGCTGCCTCCCGATTCCTCGGGAAGACGTGGCGCGGTGAGTCCCTGCCGGGCGAACACTGAATAGATTTTCAGCATCGCTTCCTTGGGAAGAGGCCGGTCTTTGTCATTTGCCGCCAGGATCGGAGCGATCTCGTTTGTTACCATGCTGCGGGCAGAATCCTGAATGATGCTCTGCTCATCCGTAAGTGAAAAGTCCATGCTCGACCTCTTTTAAGTTTAGCGAAGCTGTTGTTGACTTTCGATGCCATTCTACGGACACCTCTCTGGAGACTGGTTGCCGGCTCGTCGCCTTTTTGAGGTTCTCGCAGTCACCTGTTCTCCGCTGGTCGAGCCAGCGGCCCCTATGCACCGACCCCGCCAAAGAGGCATGCAAGTGAGAACAGGCAATCCACAAACCAAGCGGCATGCACGGAACACTCAGGATGTGATCGCCCCGCTCACCGGCGACAGCCTCTTCGCCACGCGGGCTCAGGGCAGCTCTGGCTGTCTATAAGCGCGCCCATGGAATGTCAAAGGAAATTTCACTAGACGAGACCCGTTCCATTGTATAGGGTCGCTTGGCATCAGGACGCCCGATGACTTGGATAGACTCGGGGCGGGCGAGGTACCTCGCATGGAGGAAGTTGCCTGGAGCGCCTGCGCCGCATTTAGGACATCTGATAAGGCACTGAGGAGGTTGAATGAGCGACGGAGAGCATCTACCCCTAAGCGGCATAAGGATTCTCGACTTTAGTCGATTGTTGCCTGGGCCATGGTGCACCCAGTTCCTAGCCGACCTGGGTGCGGACGTGGTGAAGATCGAAGATAACAGGGCCGGGGATCCCAGCCGGCACAACCCACCCATGGTCGATGCTGGAAGTGTCTATTTCAACAGTGTCAATGGTCAGAAGCGTTCCGTCGCGCTGGACCTGAGGGCCAACGGCGCCGCAGCCGTGCTGGAGCGGCTCTTTTCCTGGGCCGATATCGTCGTCGAATCGTTCAGCGTGGGTACTGCGTCTCGCCTCGGCGTCGGGTACGACGATGCCCGCAAGGTACGCCCGGACATCATATACTGTGCCGTATCCGGTTACGGGCAGGATGGACCGAAAGCCGACGTGGCTGGTCACGACCTGGTCATACAGGCCTCGGCCGGTCTGCTCGATCCTAGTCCGGACGGTCTGCCGCATTTCCAGGCTGCGGACTATTCGGCGGCGAGCATGGCTGTCATCGCGGTGCTGGCGGCGCTGCGTCGCCGTGACCTGACTGGGGAAGGCGCCTATCTGGACATTGCGATGTCCGATAGTCTCGCCGCCATGAGCGCCATAGTGCTGGCTCCAGGGCTGGCGCGCGCTGCGGGAGCGAGCGGCTCGCCACGCATCGAGGTTTGGGGCCGCAATCCGCGTTACAACATCTATCCTACGAAAGATGGCCGTACGGTTGCGCTCTGTCTGCTTGAGACCCGCCTCTGGGACAGGTTTTGCAGCGCCATCGGCCGCACCGATCTGGCGGCCGGCGTGGAGTTGTCGCACCAGCGACATTCGGACCACGGGGAATTAGGGTCTGCCTACCGACGTGCACTTGAGGACTACTGCGGCACGCGAACGCTGGCGGAAATCATCTCCGAAATGGAAAAGCACGATTTGCCCGTCGTTCCCGTGTCCACCGTTGATGAGGCCGTCGCCGATCCGCATCTTCGGGCGCGCGGCATTATCCGGGAACGGCGCGACGACGATGACCGCACTGTCGTTGAGATCGGCAATCCGCTTGCGCGCGCGGGTCTCGCGAGGCGTGAGCGCCGTCCGGCGCCGAAACGAGGCGCCGATGGACAATCTGTCCTTGCAGAACTCGGCTTCGGCGAGGAACAGATGGCGGCGTTGCATGCTGCCGGGGTGATATGAGCGGCGCTTCGGTGGCCGGCGGGATGGTCCATATCGCGCCGGATCCGCCGGGCGCGCCGTGCCGGCAACCAGGCGGAAGCAGTCGTTGACAGCGTTTCTGCATCACGAGGAGAGGCATCGGAATGACAATGCAATCTAGGCCGACGGTTTCTCATGGCGCAGGCTGGCGACCACTTGCCGGCGTTAAGCTGCTGGACTTTTCGGCCCTTCTGCCTGGACCTATGGCAGGGGGGATCTTCGCCGACCTCGGTGCAGAGGTGATCAAGATCGAGCCATTGACCGGCGACGCCGTGCGTCATCGAGGCGTGCTGGCCCCGATTCACCGCAGCGCCAACCGCAGCAAGTCCAGTCTGTTGATCAATCTGAAGAAACCGGAGGCGGTTACGGTCTTGGGCAGGCTTGCGAGATGGGGCGACGCCGCGCTGGAAAGCTTTCGGCCTGGAGTGGCAGCCAAACTCGGAATCGATCACGAAGCCCTCAGTCGCCACAACGCTCGGATCATCACCTGCTCACTCTCCGGCTACGGTCAGACCGGACCTTGGCGCGATCGGCCGGGCCATGATCTGAACTTTCTGGCCGCGGCCGGAGCCTTCGCGTTTCCTGGCCACTGGACCGGACGACCACGTCGCCCCGGTCTGCCCATTGCGGATCTGTGTGGTGGCTACACGGCCGCGATCGCGCTTCTTGCGGCGTTGCGGGAACGCGACGCTACGGGCAAGGGGACCGCGCTCGACATCGCTTTGATGGATGCCACCCTATACGCAGTCGCCATGCGCCATGGCTTGGAGCGCGACCGCTTCATTGCGGATTATCCCTATCCGACCAATGACTTGTTCATGACATCCGACGGCCGTGAGATAGCCCTTGGTGTGGGAACGGAGGACAGCCTCTGGGAGAACCTCCGAAAAGCGCTCAGCCCGATCGTCCCTGCCTTCCTTGACCTTCGGTACGACAGCGATGCCCTGCGGCGTGAGCATGGCGACGAGTTGTTCGCTCTTTTGGAAACGACGTTGGCGGAAAGGCCCGCATCCGAGTGGATCGCGTTGTTCGAGGAATTCGACGTCCCCGCGAGTCTATGCGTGGCGCCTTCGGAAGCGGTTGAAAGCGAGCAGATAACCTCGCGGGGATTTGTGCAAACCGTGGACGGACACCATCTTTCGACCTTTCCCGCAAATGCCCGAGGCGCGCTGCCCGAGATCAGATGGCCGGCACCCGATGCCGGGGAGGGGACGCGTCCTGTCCTGCGGATGATCGGTCTCGATGAAGTCGAGATCGAAGGACTGTTGCAGTCTGGAACCGTCGCAGAACGGGCATCTGCGCTCTAGCAGGCTGTTGAAGAAGTATCTCTTTTGGCTTTAAGGATCGTCTCGTCGCCGTTGTGGTAGGCGAATGTGATCTCGATCGAGCCGTCGTCGAGCAATTCAGCGGAACCATCGCCAGTGACGTCGTCCATCTCATCGAAATCGACCGATGTGAAGAACACCATATTCGGGCCATAGCTGAGGTCGAGGCCGGCTTGCAGGGCGCCAAAGGCGATCTCACCGTGGTTTTCCGCTCCGATGGTGATCGTGGCGGGATCGACAGGGTCGAGATGATCGCGATCCCACCGATCGGCCTCGACGATCCGCCAACGGTCGATCAACGGGCAGTTCGCCGGCGCACTCATATTGGTGCCGCCAGCAACTTCGGCAACCGCACGAGATTGTAGGCGGCGGCGCTGAAGGTGAAGGCCCATCCGGCGCGGTCGCGGCCACGCAACTTCGTCTTCGCCTGGCCGGCGACGATCTTGATCCATCCGAACGCCTCCTCAATGCGCTTGCGAATTCGCTGGCTGAAGGCATAGCCGCCGTGCCGCGTCGTGCGCCCGTCGATCGCCGAACGACGGCCGTTCGTGTTCTGCGCCACGTGCGGCGTCACTGTCATCGAGCGCAGCTCATTGATGAAGCCCTCAGCGTCATAGGGCTTGTCGGCGCCGAGTGTGATCGCTTGTGGCCGGTCGGCGCGGGGCTCGATCATGTGCAGCGCTGCCAAAGGATCCGACGAGACTCTCCTTTGCTGCTTCAAGCCAACCATTGAACTTGGCGGCCGCTTTTAATCGGATCATTTGTTGGAAGTCGATAATCGTTGTGCGTGCAACAATCAGATACGGGACGTTGCTTTCGATTGCCGCAACCAAAATCGCCTCGGATTTTGTCAAATCATCGCGGGCGGATGTCATCAAGCGGGCGATGGTCCGTGCCGAAGGCGTTCGCGCGAGCCCATTCTGATTTGCCTTCTCCGCAAGGCGTCGGCGCAGCGCCCATTGCGAGACGACAACGCTCCGTGCGCCTCAAACACAACGGCAAGGCAGGAGCAGCCCAGACGGTCGGTCGGCTGAGGCTTGCCTGAGGGCGGATAGGCCAAGGCCACCGGCCCCGCGGGGTCCACCCGCCATCAATACTGCGCGCTTGTCGGTACGTAGACCATTCCGTCCATGATACGCCTCGCTGTGCGCCCGAAGCCCAGGGCATCGATTTCCATGCCCGCCTCGTTGTTGGCTTCATGCGTGGTGACGACGACGTGCATGACACCGGACGGATGACCGATAGAAAGCGACTCCTTGGTCGAAGCGCTAGGCGCCAAGGCCCCGTTCACGATCGAGCCGGGGATGTGCGCCGCCGCTGCGATGCACATTGACCCGGTGCCCGCCATGGCTGCGTGACACCTGTTCAGGAAGACCAGGCGCGCCCTCAAATCCATGTCTGAAGCGCTGACGGCGGTGCCGTCCAGAGCCTTGTAGGAACCCGGTTTCGAGACAAAGGTCAGCATCGGAAACATTGGCGATTCGGTTTCGGCCTTGGTCCAATGAGATGCGAACCCGATCATCTCGGCGCTCTTTCCGCGTATTTCGCGCAGGAGGATGCCGAGGGGTTCGTTGTTGTCGATCTGATCGGGACCTTCATCTCCCTTGAGACCCAGGTCTTCGGCTCGGCAGTAGACGACGGGGTTTGCGACGTCACAGATCGTGACGTCGATCCTGCTTCCGCTCTCGAGCTGGATCGTATCAATTCGATTGCCGGTTGGCAGCACCTTCCCGGTCGTGGCACCGGCAGTCAGCCGAAAATCCATGAATATCTCCGCACCTGTGCCAGGCACGCCCGCGATCTCAAACTCCCCTTTCACCTTGGCGCGCCCGTTTTCGACCGGCACCTTCGCCACGATTACTTTCTGGGTGTTGGTGTTGTGTATCCTGACTTCAGTGAAAGGCTCCTTGAGCGCAACGAGCCCAGCATCGATCGCGAAAGGGCCAACACCCGATGAAATGTTGCCGCAATTTCCTTTGTAGTCGATGATCGGCCGGTCGAGATCAGCCTGGGCGAAGGTGTAATCGATGTCGGCATCCTCAATCGTAGAAGGCCCGACGATGGCGATCTTCGAAGTCAGGAGACGCGATCCACCCATACCATCGATCTGGCTGATGTCCGGAGTTCCCATAATCCGCAGCAGTAGCGCATCGCGGGACGGACCGGGGGGAGGAAGATCGTGTTCGAAGAGGTAGATGCCCTTGCTGGTGCCGCCACGCATGAGCGTGCATCTGATGCCCACCTGATCATAAACGCCAGTGCTCACGTCGAAACTCCTTCGTTTTACAATGTTCTATCGGCGCGTCTATGGGCGCGGAGAGTTTCGTTCATCTCGCCAAGCGAACCAACCAATTCGCCGATGATCGGTGGCGTCGCGGAAAGCCGGTACGGCGGTCCGAGCAGGGGCCAGCGGAAGCCTTTCCGTTCCCTCCAGATCACGAGCCCCGAACTCGTTGTTCGCGGATCGTCGGCCACCTCGGGAACCGTTCGAACGGGAACCGAGGACGTGCCGATCGCCTCGGGTTCGGTTTGCGGCGAAGCCGTTGCAGAGAATCCGTCGGAAAAAGGAACCATCTGAAACGGGTCCTCGCGCTCGTCGTTCCAATGGGTCTGCGTTGTCCAGAGCGCAGCGTCCTGCATCGCCAGGTCGATTGCCTGTCCGCTGCCCGAATAGTCCCTGTACTCCAGCATCGCGAGAATGGCGAACAAAGAGATCAGCGCTCCGGTGATGTCAGCCGCCGAAATGCCGAGCTTGGTCGGTGCACCATCGACGCGGGTCAAATCCATCAGTCCCGACATGGCCTGGATCACGGAATCGAACGCAGGGCGGCCCGGGAAAACAGAATCCGCCCCGAAGCCTGAAATGCCGCAGTATACAAGGCGCGGATTGATCCGTTCAAGCGCCGCCGGCGAGAAGCCCAGTTTCTCGAGCGATCCAGGCTTGAGGTTCTCGATCAGGACATCCGCGCGGGAAATGATCTCTGCGAGAATTCCGGCATCGGTAGGATTTCGCAGATCAAGTGCTGCGCTCCGCTTCCCGTTGTTGCTCATGGCGAAGAAGTAGCCCGTACCCTCATGCATAGGTGGCCAGTCGCGGGTGGCTTCCCCGGTAAGGGGCTCGATCTTGATCACCTCGGCGCCCAAGGCCGCGAAGTGTTTTGCGGCAAGCGGGGCGGTCGTGTACTGCCCGATTTCGATGATTGTCAAACCGGCGCACGGTCCCTTGATGGACCCATCGCCAGACGCGTGTTCCGGCCTGGGCGTCAGCGACATCGCGAATTCCCGGTCGGCATCTGGCGCCGGGATGGAATCGGCGCAACGCCCAGGAGTCCGCGAGGCCTTCAAAGGTGTTCCCGATACGTTGACATTGGCACCGGTAACTGGATCGGGGAGGCTCAGCGCCATCTTCCTGTGCTCGACGTTCGCATCGCTGTGCACCCTGGAAACTTCGACGATCGGTCCGGAGGCAATACCCGCTTTGGTGAGGGCTGCAATGATATCGCCCACGGATTTGCCAGCTGTCCATTTGCTGACCTGACGATCAACCTCGTCTGGAATACGGATTCGATCGGCCAGCTTCGCCAGCGGGCCGCCGCTGGCGAGGTCCGGCACTCCCATGACGTCGCAGAGCTTTATCCAGTGCTCGTCTTTCGCGGAGCATATCAGAACCCAGCCATCATTCGCCTGGTAAGCGTTCCAGGGAGAGGCCATCGGATGCCGATTGCCGGCGCGGGAAACGGATTTCCCACCGTAGTGAAGCGGCAGAAAAGTCGCGAGCGCGTTGACGCCGCACTCGTAGAGTCCGACGTCTATACGCTGGCCCCTATTGGTGAAGAGCCGTTTCGCCCTCATCGCGGCGACCACTGCCGCCGCCGCGTAGGCGCCAGCGTGGAATTCCAGGATCGGAACGTCGGAAACCGAAGGGTCGAGCTCCGGTACGCCGGTGATCGATGCCATTCCGCAGTAGGCCTGGATCAGCTTGTCGCTCAAGCCGGACAGTTCGGTGTTGGACGTGTCCAACGATGCCGTGATGTCGCAGATGACATGGTTCTCGCTCAGGAAGCCGGACGCCGCCGTCTGAACCGGGCTGGGGATGTCGGATGACAGCAGCACGATGTCCGCGGCATCCAGAATGGTCTTCAAGACGGGCATGTCGCCTTCGCGCCAGACCAGGCTTCGCTTGCCTGCGAGGAACGTCGCACGGCTCAGCCACTTGTCGCGCGAGGGGAGCGACTCCGGCTCGACCACGATCACGGTCGCGCCGGCTTGGGCGAGGAGCTGGCCACAGGCGGAGCAGCCCCGACGATCCCCGAGCTCCACTACGATCCATCCGGCCAGGCTATGTTCCTTCATCGCGCAACGGTCCATCCTGCAAAATTGGTTCCATATCCTATAGCGACAACCTCATGATCTTGTCCAGTCTCGCTGGTCTCGATAGGCGATGGCATGCATTCGATGGACGCGGCAGTCGCGCCGGCGACCGAACCCCGAGCGACTCCCTTTTCGTCAAGGCTCTCCCCTCGGCCGCCCATCCAAGGGGCCCATTGTGCCGCCTGACCTGCAGTCAAGGACGGGCGGTCGCCCCCAGCAGGTAGCCGCCGCTCCGAGCAATAGTGTCTGATTTTCAGCTATTGACAAAATATTGGAACGAGTTTCATTAATTCGCATTACAGTTGCGCTTTTGAGCCATCTCGGGATCCATGGGCTTCCATGATTCGGAGGTCATGGATGACAGGTGTATCGATTGAGGCGACGCTGGAGCTTTGGGCGTCTTCGCTGCGGGATGTGAAGACCCGCATGCGGCCACTGTTCACGCAGGAACGTGTCGCGAATTCGGCAGGGCAGTTTCTGGACGGATTGATTGGCGAGGAACGGCGCAAAACGGGTTGGATGCGCGCCGAAGCTGCCGGCGATCCCGGACCGTGGCGTCAACAGGCGATCCTGGGCCGTGGGCGTTGGGATGCCGATGCGCTGCGCGACATCGTTCGCGATTACGCTCTGAATTACCGAATGGCGTGAGCGGTCACCTCCTGCTGGAGGCAACGGCGAACGTCTCGGGGTCGTTTGACCCCGGCAAGGAGATCGACTGACGATCTATGCGGCAAGGACTTCAATGTTCAGGACGGGGTAAACCAGTCCCGGGGCTCGAGCATAAAGCTCTCTGAACCGATGTGGACCCTGTTCTTCGAACTGCATACCGGCCCCCGTGGCGCTGGCCACGATGAGACGCCTGACACACGACCGATAGAAGCAACACCTGCAAAAGAAGTCGGAAGAAAACCCTTGCAAAGTCGGGGGCATCCACACACGACCCACCCCGATCGGTGCCACAGACCTGGAAGCTTCGCTTGGCGAGGTCGATCGCCAAAATATGCACGTCTGACATGGTCTCCTCCTTCGAATGCACCACACCGGCGCGGATGGCATCATACAGCACCGGGCATCCACGGCATCAGTTCACCGGTCGTCCTCGCCCATGGTACCGCAGATTAAGTATGGGGAGAAAAATGGAACCAAACTTACTAGACGAAACTAAGCCGTATCGTTAATGAGTGATAACACCTACTAGATGCGGCGTGGGCAAATGCAGGATACCGATATGGGACGTAGTCTTTACGAAAAGATCTTTGACAGACATGTGGTGCGCGAACTTGCGCCGGGGCAATATCAGGTTTTCGTCGGCCTGCACCTCGTGCACGAGGTTACCAGCCCGCAGGCATTTGCCGAGCTTCGTGAGAGAAACCTGAAGGTTCGTTTTCCGGACAGGACATTCCTGACAGCCGACCACGCCATACCGACGACGTCGCTGGCGCGGCCCTATTCGGATCCGCTGAATGAGAAGCAGGTGGCTTACCTGGAAACGAATGCGAGGGATTTCAACCTACGCTACTTCTCGCCTGATCGGCGCGAGCACGGCATCGTGCACGTGATCGGTCCGGAACGCGGGTTGACCCAGCCAGGAATGACAATCGTTTGCGGTGATAGCCATACCGCAACGCATGGCGCATTCGGTGCCTTGGCGTTTGGGATCGGGACATCCCAGGTTCGTGATGTGCTGGCCACTCAAACGCTGCCGCTGCAAAAGTTGAAGGTTCGCCGCATCGAGGTGAATGGCCGGCTTGCCCCGGGCGTATATGCCAAGGACGTGACCCTTCACATCATCCGATTGCTGGGTGCCAAGGGTGGTGTCGGCTATGCCTACGAGTATGCCGGCGACGTCGTATCGGCTTTCTCGATGGAAGAGCGCATGACGCTTTGCAACATGGCAATCGAAGGGGGCGCGCGCTGCGGTTACGTCAATCCTGACGAAAAAACATACGCGTATATCCGCGGCCGCGAGTTTGCGCCTGCCGAGGGCGCCAACTGGGATGCTGCGGTGGAATATTGGGATAGCATTCGTTCCGACAGCGACGCGGTCTATGATGATCGCGTCGTGATAGATGCCGCAGACATCGGACCGATTGTGACTTGGGGCACCAGTCCCGACCAATCGGTGGCAGTGGACGAGACTATTCCAGATGACAATGCCTTCGGCACGAATGAAGCGACCGGCCGGCGCGATGCGCGA
>NZ_JBKFEY010000038.1:0-16203 GCF_046507575.1 Pontitalea aquivivens
GCTTTCAACACCACGACCTTGGCACACTGCGATGCCTTCTAGGGAGGGCGGCAACCATCCCATCTATCGCTACCGCCTGATCAAGCGTTATATTTGTTTGCCGAGAGGGAAAGAGAGCCGCGCAGCCCTGATAGCCGCTTCTTGCGTCAGCGCAGGTGTTCTTGGTTCGTAACGAAGCCAGCGATGGTCGAAATGCAGACACGGCTGAGAGCGGCATCTAGGGAAGCAGAGAGAAAGCCATGAACGGCTCCATCTACCAAGTGCAGCGTCGCGCTTACGCCTTGTCGATCCAATCGCGCCGCCAGCGCGGTGCCCTCGTCACGCAGCGGATCGTGTTCGGCCGTTACGATCAGCGTAGGTGGCAAGCCGGAAAGGTTGGCATTCAGAGGTGTCGCTTCCGTAGGTGGTGCTTCCGATTGCTCGCCAAGATAGGTGTGCCAGAACCAGCGCATTCCCGCCTGTGTCAAAACCGGACCATCGGCCAGACGGTGCTGGCTGTCGCTTTCACAGCTCGGGTCAACTGCGGGATAGATCAGTGCAAGTGCTAGGGGGCAGAGCGGGGCGCCCCGCAAGGCCAGCGCCGCTGTTAGCATCACATGGCCACCGGCGCTGTCGCCACAGAATGCAAGGCGCGTCGGGTCGATCTGCCAGCGCTCCGACAGCCCGGGTAGCGCATCGATCACGGTTAGAACATCGCGCATGGCTGCTGGAAAGGGCGCCTCGGGCGCCAGCCGGTAGCCGATGGAAAGCACGGCCGCCCCGCTCGCCAGCGCAAGGCGGCGGCAGATGCCGTCATGCGTGTCGATACTGCCCCAGACAAACCCGCCACCATGGGCAAAGACGATCAGCGGCAAGGTCCCGTCGGCGGCCGTACGATAAAGGCGGACCGGCACAGACACACCATCTGATGCCACCATGCCCTCCTCGATCCGGGCGATGGTTGGGGGGGCATGATCCACCATCGCTGCATCTGCGGCTGCTCTCAGCTTGTGCAATGGAACATGGGCAGGCGGTGGGCGCACCGTGTTGCGCGGGTCGGCGGCAAAGACGATGAAATCGGGGTGAATGCCGGGCATGGTGCATCTTCTCCGGTTGGGCGTTTCGTCACTATCCTGTCAGCGCCGGTCAGCAAATCTTGCCACTGCACCAGAATGGGCAGGCAAGCGCTGAGACAGCGCTTCCCACGCGAGGCCTGTATCAGCATGGGCCTGAATCAGCGCGATGAGCGGCAGGTTGATCGTCTGCTTTGTCCACCGAATCGCCTGCGTCGCGCCTTGTGCAAGCCGTTGGGCAAGCGCATTGACATCAGCGTCCAGCGCGTCGGCGGGTACCGCGCGGGTGATCAGGCCCATGCGCGCTGCCTCGGGTGCCGGGATCGGATCTCCGGTCAGCAGGTATTCGCGGGCACGCATGAAACCGGCAAGCTGCGGCCAGACCAGCGCGCCGCCATCACCCGCCACCAGACCCACTACTACATGCGGGTCCGAAAGTTTTGCGTGATCCGCCGCTATCGCGACGTCGCAACATACCGCCAACGAGGCACCCAAGCCCGCCGCCGCGCCGTTCACGCGCGCGATCAGGGGCTTGGACATTCCAAGCTGCCCGGTCAGGATCCGTTT
This sequence comes from Pontitalea aquivivens, assembly GCF_046507575.1. Classification (NCBI taxonomy): domain Bacteria; kingdom Pseudomonadati; phylum Pseudomonadota; class Alphaproteobacteria; order Rhodobacterales; family Paracoccaceae; genus Pontitalea; species Pontitalea aquivivens. Next base: position 1,620 of record NZ_JBKFEY010000038.1, read on the forward strand.
CGCCTCGCGGATCGTCACCAGAAAGCGGGCAGGGTCGTCGATGGCGTTCTGCATCCAGGACAGATCGCCCCCGGCGCAAAAGGCACGCCCCGCCCCAGTCAGAACAATCACGTCGCTTTCGAGGTCGGCATCCAGATCAGGGAACAGGCGCTCCAGTTCGGTGTGCAGCTCGGCATTGGCGGCGTTCAGTGCCTCAGGACGGTTCAGCGTGGCGGTCAGCACTCGGCCTTGACGAGAAAAGGTGATGTGGCGGTAGCCTTCGAGGGTGGTCATGTCAGCTTGCCTTGGCGGTTGGAGGTGTCCAGGGGCGCCCCGTCGAACACGAAGCCATCATAGCCGGTTTCGGCCACTTTGGCGCAAAGTTCGCGGTATTTCGGGTTCCCGCCGATCCATACCAGCGCCTCGCGCCGGTCCCGACCTTCGATGTTCTTGTTGATGCCGGTGAACCAGCTCTTTGTCTCACCAATCAGGGTCAGGTCAAGTAGCTTGTGGCAAAGCGCAGTGTAGCGTTCCTGCGCCTCGGAATCGGGTTCGATCCGGGTTGTTCTAGTGGTGACAAGTGTGCGGAACAGCCCGTGCAGCCAGTCGATGATGATAGCCGAGCAACGCGGGATGTTGCAGAAGGTGGCGCCGTTCTGGGGGCCGACAAGCATGAAGAAGTTGGGGAAGTCCGCCACCTGCATGCCCAGGTAGGTTTTCACCCCTTCGGCCCAGCGGTCTTTCAGCGCCACACCGCCCCGCCCGCGGATGTCGATGCGGTTCCATGAGCCAAGGATGGCGTCGAACCCCGTGGCATAGACGATGACGTCAAGATCCTGATGGCCGGCACTGGTGCGGATACCTGCTTCGGTGATCGCCTCGACCGGGGTTTCAAGCAGGTCGTGCAGATAAACATTTGGACGATTATAGCATTCATAATAGCCCGTCTCAAGCGGCACGCGGCGGGTGCCATAGCCGTGGTCGCGAGGGATAAGCTTTTCGGCAGTGGCGGGGTCTTTCACCCGCTCGCGGATCTTCCGGGCCACAAAATCGGTGACCAGATCATTGGCGGCGCGGTCGAACAGGATATCCTTGTAATTGCCTAGCCAGAGAGAGAAGCCGGGACCCTTGTAAAGCTTCTCGAACATCGCCTCGCGTTCGTCGGCTGGAACCTCGGTCGTCAGTCGATCTTGGAACACATGTGCAAACCCGGCCAGCGTGGTATCCAGAAAGCCGATCATCTGGTCGTAGTTCGACTTGATCTGCGCCATCTCGCCGGGGCTGATCGGGCCATTGCCCAAAGGCGTGCACCAGTTGGGCGAGCGCTGGAAGACATGCAGCTCTTCTGCCACCTTCGACATTTCCTGGATGACCTGCACGCCGGATGATCCTGTGCCGATCACGCCCACCCGTTTCCCCGCGAAATCCATCGGCGCGGGCCCGAAGCCGTTAGGGTCGCGCGGCCAGCGGCCGGTATGCAGGCTTTGGCCCTTGAAGGTGTCGATGCCGGGGATTTTCGGCATTTGTGGCGCCGACAGCGGCCCGAGCGCGGAAATCAGGAAGCGGGTGGTCATCGGCGCTTGGGCAGGGTCGTCGAAGCGCAGGGTCCACAGGTTCGTGGCGTCGTCCCATTCACTCGCGGTAACGCGGGCATTGAACAGGTAATCCTTCCGGATGTCCATGTAATCGGCTGCGCGGTTGATGTAGCGCAAAACCTCAGGCTGGGCGGCGAAACGTTCGGACCAGTCGAATTCGGCCAGCAGATCCTTGTTCCAGAAATAGCCGTATGTTTCCGATTCGGAATCGACCCGCGCCCCCGGATAGCGGTTCCAGTTCCAGACCCCGCCTACTTGATCCGAAGCCTCGACCCCGCGCACGTGCAGTCCCAACTCGCGCAGCAGATAGAGCATGTAGAGGCCGGATATTCCTGCGCCGATCACCACGGCATCGAAATCGGGTTTCTGTGTCATGCGGGTCTCCCCCTTTTGTCCTGTCCTGGCTGGACTGGAAAACTATGGTGAAGGTCCTATAAATTGCAAGCCTCTTTGTATACGCTTGCGTATTTCTTTAAGCGTTCATCATCTGAACGCCAGAGAAATTGGCAGGGGCACAGCGGAGAAAATCTACAGTATCTTGTGGGAAATCGAGTTATTTTTTGATTTTTTCAGGTGCGGAAACCCATGATGCACATGCGGCGTGAATTTTGCCTTGTCAGTTTGAATAATACGCGCAAGTATGTCTTTGCGTCGGCTGAGTGCGAATCCTTTGCCGCTCTGCGGAATGGCGCTGGCGAGGAGGGCTGCCAATGATATCTGTTTCCGACCGGCTGAGCGCTTTGAATCGCCGCTATCCGGTGTGGACTCCGCGCATGCTGCACGAGGTTCTGGATGCTACCGCCGCCAGCTATCCGGACCGCGATTTTGTGGTAACGGATGCCGCCGTCCATTCCTATGCAGACATTGCCCGCTGGTCGCGACGCATTGCTGCCGGGCTGCGTGCGGCCGGCATACAGCAAGGTGAGCATGTCGCGCTTCTGATGGCGAACTTCCCCGACTTCGTCGCCGTGAAATATGCGCTGTCGCGGATCGGGGCGGTTTGCGTGCCGGTGAACTTCCTCAACCGTCGGGACGAGCTGGCCTATGTGCTGGAGCAGTCCGACGCGGTTGCGCTGATCTGCATGGATAGCTGGCGCGACCTCGATTACTTGGGCATGCTGGATGAATTGGCGCCGGGCTGGCAAGCCGCAGGCGGCGGCGCGCGGTTCCCAAAGCTGCGCAAGGTCTGGGTGCATCCTGCAAACGATGCGCCGGTGCGTGCCGGTGCGGCGCCGTTGGCCGGATTGGCGGGGGAGGCAGAGTTTTCCGGCGTGGCCCCGTCCACCCCTGATGCGCTGTCGGATATCATCTATACTTCGGGCACGACGGGCGCGCCCAAGGGCGTGATGCTCACCCATGACATGGTGCTGCGTGAGGCCTTCTGTTCCGCTTGGTGCCGGGCCTATGACGATGGCTGGCGCATGACTTTCTCGCTGCCGATGTACCACGTCTACGGCTACATCGAAGGCATTTTGACCATGCCTTTCGTTGCGGGCGCCATCATCCCGCAAACAGCCTTTCGGGCGGAAACCACGGTGGCGGCAATCAACCGGCACCGGGCGGATGACGTTCTGCTGGTGCCGACGATGACAGTGCTGATCCTAGACCATCTGCGCCGCAACCCCACGCGGATGCCGACCCTGCGCGCTGTTCTGTCGTCCGGCCAACGCTCGCCCTTGGATGTCTGGGAACAGATCATCGAGCATTTCGGCCAGGTGGAGCTGACCACCGGCTACGGGATGACCGAGGTCACGGCATCAAGCGCCTTCACCCGTCTGGGAGACTCGCTGGAACAGTTTCGCATTACCAACGGTCGGCTGCGCGATGCTGGTGTGGCTGGGGAACCCTCGTTGGGGGGGCGACTGATTGTCTATCGCATCGTCGATCCGCAGACCGGGATCGAGGTGCCGCATGGTGAGGTGGGCGAGTTGCAGGCGCGCGGCCCTTGCGTGACTAAGGGCTATTACAACAAGCCGGCCGAGACTGCGGCGGCATTTACCTCCGATGGCTGGTTCCGCTCTGGCGATCTCGCGCGGTGGTTGCCTGACGATTACATCCAGTTGGCGGGCCGTACCAAGGAAAGCTACCGCTGCGGCGGCGAACAGGTGATGCCAACAGAAATCGAAGATGTGCTGACCGCCCACCCAGCGGTGCGTCAGGCTCATGTCGTTCCAGTACCCGATGACCGCATGGGTGAGGCGGGTGTTGCCTTCATCGTGCGCCGCCCTGATGTGCCGGTAACTGGGGACGAACTGATCGCGCTTTGTCGCGACCGGCTGGCGCGGTTCAAGGTGCCCAAGCATGTACTATTCATTGAGGAACCCAATCTGCCGGTGACCCCGTCGGGCCGGGCGCGAAAATTCCTTCTGAGCCAGCGCGCCATCGCTGAACTGGGGTTGCAATGAACATGATGACACGAACCGCGATAGTCACTGGGGGTGCGCGCGGCATCGGCGCGGCAATCGCGCTGCGGCTGGCGCAGGATGGCTGCAATGTGGCTGTGCTGGACCTGAATGGCGAAGCGACCCAGACGATGGACGCAATTCGCGTCACCGGGCGGCAGGCGATGGCGGTGGCGGTCAACGTGGCCGACCCCGATGCTGTTGAGGCGGCGGTGGCGCAGGTGGCCGATAGGCTGGGCCCGCCGACGGTGCTGGTTAACAACGCCGGCCTGCTGCGCGAAGGCACGCTCGCGCGGTTTCCGGTGGCCGACTGGGACGCGGTGCAGGATGTAAACCTGCGCGCGGTGTTCCTGATGACTCGTGCCGTGCAACCGCACATGCGCGTCGCAAACTGGGGCCGTGTGGTGAACCTGACTAGCATCGGCGCGTTGGGGGGATTTGGTCTGTCGGCCTATTCGGCTGCCAAGGCGGGCTTGCACGGGCTGACCAAATCGCTGGCGATCGAGATGGGGCGGTTCGGCGTGACGGTGAATGCAGTGGCTCCAGGGCTGACGGAAACCACCATGATCGACGAGATGTCGCAGCGCGCGGGAGTGTCGGTGGAGCAGTTACGCGACGAGGCGCTGCGCGACATCCCTATCGGTCGTCTGGGTCTGCCCGAGGATATCGCGCAGGCGGTGTCGTTTTTTGCCGATGACCGCTCGGGCTTTGTCTCGGGGCAGGTTCTTTATGTCTGCGGGGGGCCGCGAGCATGACCCCCGCCCAGAAGAAAGGAGTGGCCGCGATGGCCGAAAACCTGATCCCCGCCGATGCCGGCTGCATTACCCGCGACACCCCAGTGGGGTTCGAGTTACTGGGCGTTAAGAAGAAGGCCGCGATCCAGCTTATGGGCTCACGCCTATGGGGTCGGTTCAACCCCAATCACTGGGATCCGGTTTATGCTGCCGAAACCGGGCTGAACAACCCGATCCAGACCGGAGAAATGAGCTCTGCCTATCTGGCGGAAATGTGCGTCCATGCGCTGGGACCTGCGATGTTCCGGGGGGCACGGATCAGTTGCAAATACGTCGCCTCGACCTATGCGAATGAGGTGATTTCGACCCATGGCCGGGTGGTGGAAAAGACACCCAAGGGCGATGGCTATCGCTTTCGCATCGAAATATGGGCCCAGAACGAGGCCGGCGATAAAAAAACCGTAGGCTTTGTCGAAGCCGACGTTGGCGTGTGAAGGGGACCATGACGATGACTGAGATTCGCACCGATGCCCTGCGTCCGATGACTCCGCTGCAAATCCGCAAGGAGCGTGATTTCATCGAGAGCCTGAAGGAAGATTGCCAGACCTACTGGGACATGGTTGAGATCGGCGACGTGCTGGCGCGTGAACTGACCATTACGCCGGAACTGGTGATCCTTTATGCCGACGCGGTCGAAGATTACAATTCCTGGTACGAAGGCTGGCGGATGAACACCTGGCGCATCCCGGGCGAAAGCCCGTTTGGCGGTGCCATCGTTCCGCCGCTGATGATGTCGCATTTCGTGCTGTCGGTGCAGTTCGACCCTACGAAGCCCTTTGCCATCGGGTCGATCCACACCTTTCACGACACAGAAATTCTGGAACCTATTCCGGTGGGAACCACGGTCACCATAGCCGCCCGGGCGGTGGACAAGTATGAAAAGCGCGGGCGGCGTTATGTGCGCCATGAGGTGACAGTGACCGATACCACCAGAGGTATGCTGTACATGCGAGAGTTGCGCGACATTCTTTCGTTGTAACCGGAAACAGGAAATATCTCGGAAAACCCACGCGAGGATCCCGACTGATGTCCCAACCGCAGCCTGCCCCCATCCTGTCCTTCCGCGACGAGGTTGCCGCGCTGAAGCGCCAGCGCATCCTCAATGCTGCGGCGGACCTATTCTATTCGCACGGTTATTCCAATACGACGCTGGACGCAGTTGGAGAGCAGCTTGGGTTCTCCAAGGCGTTTGTCTATGCCAACTTCGGCTCCAAGCAGCAGTTGTTAGCCGAGATCTGCGAGCGTGGCGTGACCGGTGTGCATGAGGAGGTGGCCCATGCGCTTTCCATGGGGCTTGAGACAGGGGCGACGCTGAGCGTGCTGATGGACCGTTATGTGAACGCGGTTCTGGAATATCAGAAATTCATCGCAGTTTATGTGCGCGAGGAAAAAAGCCTGCTGGACGCTGATGCAGACCGCATTAGCCTGCTGCGCCGGACGTTCTTCGCCACGATTGCCGATTTCATCGCAAAAGGCACACGGGAAGGGGTGTTCCAGACCACCGATCCGCTGATGTCGGCGCTTACACTGGGCGGGGCCGTGACATGGACAACTTTTTGGTATCGCGAGAACGGGCGCTTGGAGCGCAAGGCCATCGCCCGCGAAATCACGCGCAATGTCAACCGGATGCTGGGTGTCACACCTGGCGGGAGGACGTGATGGGACGCCTGTGGCATCGGGCAGGATTGGCGTATGATCTGGTGCCGGGGTTGCTCTTGATGGGCTGTGCGGTACTGACGTTGGCGGATGTGACAGGGCGCAACCTGTTCAACCAGCCGGTACCAGGCGCGACCGAGTTGACGGAAATCGCAGTGGTGGCGATTACCTTCTTGCTTTATCCGCGTGTTGCTTGGGCGAATACGCATATTAGCGTAGATCTGCTGGATAACGTACTGGGACGCATGGTCCGCCACGGGCTGGAGGTTTTAGCTGCGGTGCTGGCGGCAGGTGTCTTTGGTGTTCTGGCCTGGCGGTTGTGGGTGTTGGCGGGGCGGGTCGCGGATTATGGCGACATTACTCCCTATCTGCGCCTGCCGCTGGCGCCGGTATATTACGGCATGGCGATCTGCACCGGCGTGGCGGCAATCGTGCATGGGTTGCGGGCGCTGGGGCTGGTCGGGGTGCCGGGACTGATGCCTGCATCCCCTTGGCGGGAGGGGAGCTGATGCTGGCCGCGACCCTTGGCTTTGCCGCCGCTTTCGCGTTGATCCTGCTGCGAGTGCCAATTGCTATAGCGCTGGGGCTAGCGGGAGGTGTTGGCTATGCAATTCTGGTGGGCATCCCCCCCGCATTCAGCATGGTGGCGCTGTCGGCGGTCAGTTCCTCGATGAGCTACAACCTTGCGGTAATTCCGCTATTCGTCCTGATGGGCAATCTGATTGCAGGGGCGGGGATCGCGTCCGAGCTTTATCGTGCGGCGCAGGCTTTTGTCGGGCATCTGCGCGGCGGGCTGGGCGTAGCGACTGTGGTGTCCTGCGGCGGGTTCGCCGCTGTATGCGGATCCAGCGTAGCAACGGCGGTGACCATGGGGCGCGTTGCTATCCCGTCGATGCGATCTATGGGCTATTCCGACAGCCTCAGCACAGCGACGGTGGCGGCCGGGGGTACACTGGGCATCCTCATCCCGCCGTCGATCATCATGGTGGTCTATGGTGTTACGACCGAAACCCACATTGGCCAGTTGTTCGCCGCCGGCGTGGTGCCAGGGCTGATCGGCATGCTCGGCTATGCGATGGCGGTGCAGTGGACGGCGCGGCGGCACCCGGGGTCAGCCCCACAGGCGGCGCGTGCGACCGGGGCCGAGCGGCGGGCGGCACTGGCGCGGGTCTGGCCGGTGGTGGTGCTATTCGGGATCGTGTTGGGGGGTATCTATTCGGGGCTGTTCACTGCGACCGAGGCTGCGGGGATCGGTGCCTGCGGGGCGATCGCGTTTGCGCTGATGCGTCGGATGCGGCTGTCCGAGTTCTTCGCCATCCTGCGCGACTCTGCTGCCACCAGTGCGGTCCTGTTCGCGTTGATCATCGGTGCCAAGGTCTTTGCTGAGTTCGTCAACTACACCGGCGCGCATACCGGGGTGCTGGTACTGGTGCAAGATAGCGGGCTGTCGCCGGCGATGGCGATGCTGGTAATCTGCCTGATTTATATCCTGCTGGGCTGCCTGTTGGACAGCCTTGCGATGATGCTGCTGACGCTGCCGATGTTCTTTCCGATCGTCACCGGGCTCGGCTACGATCCGGTGTGGTTCGGCATCATGGTGGTGATGTTGGTGGAACTGGGACTGATTACGCCGCCGATCGGGATCAACCTGTTCATCCTGCGCACCGTGGTTCCCGATGTGCCGCTTGCGCGGATCATCCGCGGCATATTGCCGTTCATCGTTGCCGATGTGGTGCGGCTTTTGCTGATCGGGCTGGTGCCCGGACTGGCGGTGGCCTTGCCTGCCTTGTTTTTCTGAGCCGCCCGACACGTGACCGCCCCGGTGCTTCACTGAAAACGCCGCCGTGCTAAGTAGAGCCCTTTCGGTGGCTTGACCTTCGCAAATTGTTCCAATCTCAGGGAGGATACTATGGAACACGCCAAGACCCTTGCCGCAGCCGCCGCGATCGCCGCGTCGGCCTTCTTCGGCGCGCTGCCTGCTTCTGCGCAAGACAAGATAGTGTTGAAATATTCGTCGTGGTTTCCGCCCGCGCATTCGCTCAACACCGCGCTGAAGCAGTGGATCAGCGATGTAGAGACAGCGACCGAAGGGCGCGTGACAGTTGAATATCTGCCGGCGACCGTTGGCACCCCGCGTGATCAGTTCGATGTTGCCGCCGAAGGGTTGGCCGACATCACGCTGGTATTGCCCGGCTATACGCCGGGCCGCTTCCCGCTGATGGAGCTGGGCGAACTGCCCTTGCAGGTGGAAACCGACCAGGCGCGCCTTGCGCCGGCCTTCAACCGAGTCTATGATAATCAGCTTGCGAAATATGAACCCTTCAAGGGTACGCATGTGCTGACGGTATTTGCCTCGGCCCCTACCAGCATCGTGACCTCAGCGGACAAACCCGTCACATCAATAGACGGGTTGAAGGGCTTGAAATTGCGCGCCCCCAGCGCCACTGCCAGCCAAGTGATCGACGCGCTTGGCGCGGTGACTGTGCAAAAGCCGGTCACGGAGATCTATGAACTTGCCAGCACCGGCGTGGTGGATGGCACATTCTTCTCACTGATGCCAATCATCTCGTGGAAAACCGAGAGCGTCTTCAAGAACATCACCCTAATGCCCGGCGGTATGGGGCAATCGGTGATTGCGCTGTTGATCAATCAGGCCAAGTGGGATTCTATCCCCGAGGGCGACCGCGCCGCGATCATGTCGGTATCCGGCCCGGCGTTGGCCGCGCTGGTCGGAGATGTGTGGCAAAACGACGAGGTCATAGGTAAGGAAAAGCTCGACGAGATTGGCGGCTTTACGTACCATGAACCCTCTGCCGAGTTCGTAGCGGCTTTCAAGGCCGCGATGACGCCGGTGGATAAGGCCTGGGCGGACAAGGTGGCCGCAACCGGCGTTGATAACCCTCAAGGCATTCTGGATGCGCTACGCGCGGAACTGGCCGCATCTAAGTGATGTGACAAACCGGAACGGCCGCCTTCTGCCTGGCAGGGGGCGGCTAGGCCCAGCAGACGATCCGCCGATCTGGGTTCTCCGAGTGCCCTGCGCAGCAACACCAAGTGGCAAGATGCGTTGACGACACCTGCTGCCATGCGATTTCCCATCAATCTAAGCATCCCGTGATCCGCAGTGAACACTTGCCTTCAGGATGATGGAAAATCATAAACCCCGCTTCTTCATGAAATTAAGGCTTAGAAGATTGCGTGCGGGAAGAGCTTTAGCGCCCATGATCACGGTCTGGCAGAAGTGCGAGGCCACCGAACGTGGCGTGGTTCCGGTTGAGGCGGTTTCGGCTTTTGTCGCGGGCCGCCGTCCCGTTTTTGGGCGCAGCTGACGCCCCCCGTTTTGGAGAGAACCATGAACGAGATCGTTATCCTGTCTGGCGCCCGCACTGCGATTGGTGGCTTTGGCGGCAGTTTGTCGGGCTTTGCCCCCTGCGAGTTAGGCGCCACTGTTGCCCGCGCCGCGCTGGAACGGGCCGGTGTAACCGGCGCGCAGATCGGCACCGTGGTCTTTGGCCAGGTGATCACTACCGAGCCGCGTGACATGTATGTCAGCCGCGTCGCGGCGATGAAGGCGGGCGTGCCGGAAACGGTTCCCGCGATGAACGTGAACCGGCTGTGCGGCTCGGGCGCGCAGGCGATCGTCTCGGCCACGCAATCGCTGATGCTGGGCGATGCCGATTTCGCCCTCGCCGGCGGCGCCGAGGTCATGAGCCGCGCGCCCTACAACATTCCGGCCCTGCGCTTTGGCCAGAAGATGGGCGATACCGGCGCAGTCGACATGCTGACCGGCACTCTCAGCTGCCCCTTTGGCACCGGCCACATGGGGATCACGGCGGAAAACGTCGCGGCGGAATCCTCGATCAGCCGCGCCGATCAGGACGCCTTCGCGCTGGAAAGCCAGAACCGCGCGGCGGCGGCGATCGCGGCAGGCCATTTCCGCGACCAGATCGTTCCGATCGAGATCGCCAGCCGCAAGGGCACGGTGGTCTTCGACACCGACGAACACCCCAAGGCGACCAGCCTCGAGGCGCTGGCGGGTCTGCGCCCGGCTTTCCGCAAGGATGGTACGGTCACGGCGGGCAACGCCTCGGGCATCAACGATGGCGCCGCGGCGCTGGTGCTGGCGCGCGCCGAGGCGGCGCAGGCGGCGGGCCTGACCCCTCGCGCGCGCATTCTGGGCTATGCCGTGGCTGGTGTGCGCCCCGAGGTGATGGGCTATGGCCCGATCCCGGCGGTGCAGGCGCTGTGCAAGCGCACCGGCCTGAAGGTCGAAGATTTCGACGTCATCGAGTCGAACGAGGCCTTTGCCGCGCAGGCGATCGCGGTGAACCGCGAACTGGGCCTCGACACCGCCAAGGTTAACCCCGATGGCGGTGCGATCGCGCTTGGCCACCCGGTCGGCGCGACCGGCGCGATCCTCACCATCAAGGCGATGCACTATCTGGAGCGCACCGGCGGCAAGCGCGCGCTGATCACCATGTGCATCGGCGGCGGTCAGGGCATCGCACTGGCGATCGAGCGGATCTGACGATGACGGCCCCTGTTCTGTGCGACGTGGCGGACGGCATCGCCCGCCTGCGCTTCAACCGGCCCGAGGCGCTCAATGCGCTGGATCAGGCCATGGCCGAGGCGTTCATCGTCGCCGTGCGCGATCTTCTGGCCGATCTCAGCGTGCGGGTGATCGTGCTGAGCGGTGAGGGCAGGGGCTTTGTCGCGGGCGGCGACATCGCCGCCTTCCGCGCCTCGAACGACCGGGCGGGGCTGGCGGGGGGGATCATCCCGCCGTTCCACGCCGCGCTCGAGGCATTGGCCGTGGCACCGGCGGTGGTGATCTGCATGGTGCATGGCGCGGTGGCGGGCGCGGGCATGTCGATTGCCGCGATGTCTGACCTGACCGTTGCGGCGGACGATGCCAATTTCACCATGGCCTATTCCAAGGTCGCGGCCCCGCCCGATTGCGGCGGGTCGTGGGCGCTGCCGCGGCTGGTGGGCCTGCGCCGCGCGCTGGAACTGGCGCTGCTCTCGCCGGTCATCGACGCGGCCGAGGCGCTTCGCATCGGGTTGGTGAACCGCGTGGTGGCCCGCGACGCGCTGGAGGCGGAAACGATGGCGCTGGCGCGCAGGCTGGTGGGTTCCGCGCCCCTGGCGGTGGCGCAGACCAAAAGGTTAATGCGCGCGGCGTTTTCCACCGATCTGGCCACGCAGCTGGCGGCCGAACAGGCCGCATTCACCGCCTGCGCCGCCACACAGGATTTCAACGAGGCGCTGGAAGCCTTCTTCGAAAAGCGCCGCCCGGTCTTTACCGGGAACTGACAGGAATGACGGGGGGACGGGAATGAACAAGCCACTCAGGGATGCGGCGCCGGTGGCGCTTGGCGCGGTGGAAACCGGCGTGCGGCGTGCGGCTGTGATCGGCGCGGGCTCGATGGGGTCGGGGATCGCGGCGCAATTCGCCAATGCCGGGATTCCGGTCGACCTGCTGGATATGGCGGGCGACGAAAGCCGCAACGCCCCGGCCGAGGGCGGCATCGCGCGCCAGCTGAAAGCAGGCGGCTTCATGGCCCCCGAGGCGGCGGCGCTGGTGCGCCCCGGCAACGTCGAGGATCATCTGGACCGTCTGGCCGAGGCCGACTGGATCGTCGAGGCGGTGATCGAGGATCTCGCCATCAAGCGCGACCTGTACCGCCGCATCGACGCAGTGCGCCGGCCCGGCTCGATCGTGTCGTCGAACACTTCGACGATCCTGCGCGGCGATCTGGTCGATGGTCTGGGCGAGGGCTTCGCCCGCGATTTCATCGTCACCCATTTCTTCAACCCGCCGCGCGTGATGCGGCTTGTGGAAATCGTCTCGGCCCCCGAAACGCCCGCAGATCTGCTGGCGCGCGCCGATGCCGCGAACCGCGCCATTCTGGGCAAGACCGTGGTGATGTGCCGCGACACGCCCGGCTTCATCGCCAACCGGATCGGCTGCTACTGGATGGCCGTCGCGGCGCTTGAGGCCGCCCGTCTGGGCCTGACGGTCGAGCAGGCCGATGCGGTCAACGCCGCCTTCGGCATCCCGCGCACCGGGGTCTTTGGCCTTCTGGACCTGATCGGCATCGACCTTGTGCCGCATGTCTGGGGCAGCCTGCACGCGACGCTGCCCGCGACCGACGGGTTCCAGTCGTTCAACCTGACCAAGGATGCCCTCTTCACCACCCTGGTGGCCGAGGGGCGTCATGGTCGCAAGACCGGCCAGGGCTTCTACCGCAAGTCGCCCGAGGGCGCGCGCGAGGCGCTGGACCTGACCACGGGCCAATACCGCGCCGAGGCCGCCGCGACCCTGCCCGGCAATGGCCGCGATCTCGCGGCGCTTCTGGCCGACGAAGGCCCGCTGGGTCGCTATGCCTTCTCGGTGCTGTCACATGTGGTGGCGTATGCCGCGCAGAACGGCCCGGACATTGCCGATGATGTCGAGGCGATCGATACCGCGATCGTGCTGGGCTATTCCTGGCGCGAGGGGCCGTTCCGTCTGGCCGATCGCGCCGGCGTGGCCGCACTTGTCGCGCGGATGACGGCCGAGGGGCGCGCGGTTCCGCCGCTTCTGGCCGCCGCCGCCGCGCAGGGCGCGTTCTATCGCAACGGTCAGCCCTTGCGCACCGACGGGCAGGGCCTCGCCCCGATCGCAGCGCCCGGCATCCTGGGCGGTGCTGCACAGATCGCGGGCAATGGCGCCGCGCGCCTGCGCGACATCGGCGACGGCGTGGCCTGTCTGGAACTCGCCACCAAGATGAACACCTTCGCCCCCGAGGTCTTCGAGGTGATCGAGGCCGCGCTGGAGCGTGCGGGCCACGATTTCCGCGCGCTGGTTCTGGGCAACGAGGATCCGCGCGCCTTTTCCGCCGGGGCCGATCTGGGCTTCATCCTGCGGATGATCGACGAGGGCGGGACCGCCGCGCTCGACCAGTATCTGCAGCGCGGGCAGGGCCTGTTCCTGCGGTTGAAATACGCACCGGTGCCGGTGGTGGCCGCGGCGCATGGCTTTGCGCTTGGTGGCGGCTGCGAATTCATGCTGCACGCCGATGCGGTCGTGGCGCATTCCGAACTGACCGCCGGCCTGCCCGAAACCCGCGTCGGCTTGATCCCCGCCTGGGGCGGCTGCACGCAAATGGTGCTGCGTGGTCAAGCTGCAGGACCCGTGCCCGCCGCGCTGCATGCGTTTGAGGTGATCCGCAGCGGCGCGCCGGCAACCTCGGCCCGGCAAGCCTTCGGCCTTGGCCTGCTACGTGACGGGGACAACATCGTGATGCACCGCGATGCACTGCTTCCTGCCGCCAAGGCCCGGGCGCTGGACTTGGCCGCGGGCTATGCGGCCCCCGCGCTGGCGACCCTGACCCCGGCTGGGGTCGAGGGCCGAGCCGCCATCGCCGCCCGCATCGAGGAAGAGCGCGCTGCAGGCCGGATGACAGAGGCCGACGCCAGCATCGCCGGGCAACTTGCCACCGTTTTGACCGGCGGCGAGGCAACGGCCCCGATCTCTGAGGCCCAGATGATGACGCTGGAACGGGAAGCATTCGTGAGCCTGATCGCCGAAGCCACCTCCCGCGCCCGCATGGACCACATGCTGAAAACCGGAAAGCCCCTGCGGAACTGATGCCTCTTGGCCGGCCGGACCAACCCTTGCTTGGACAGACCAAGGACCGGTGATCTTGCGATCGCGACGGCCGTGCAAGACATGAAGCTGTAACACGGCATCACGCCGCTGTCCGCCGCGCCCTTCGATAGTTTGTCGAAATCGCGTGGAGCAAACGGTCCGCTGTTCCGTGATTTCACCCGCCGCGATCTTGTGCTTTAACCTGCAGCCCCCGTTCCCTTGGCTTTCCCTGAGAGGGGTGCCAAAATGCAAGCGATCCCCATCACGTTGACATAGCAGCATTTTTTCACCGCCGTGGTGGAGCCTGACAAGATGTATTCGAAGTCATCTCTCCGTTCTTGGCTCGGATATTCACGCCGCATCGCGGGTGTACGATGTGACAATGCCTCCAAGCTGGTGCTTGCGGCGGATCGGGCCGTCACGCACGGGCCGGAAATCGACTTGCAGCACATTGTTGCCGATGTCCCGTCCGCGATGCGGGCGCTCGACGTTGTAGTGGCGCACCCAGGTCCGCAGGATGTAATC
>NZ_JBKFEY010000039.1:0-15399 GCF_046507575.1 Pontitalea aquivivens
TTTGGTTTGCAGGTGGCCGTTCATCTGCGCGCCGGCATCGACAGAAATGACTTCGGCCGCGATATTTGCGTTGACCCGGGCTTGAGATTTGATGGTGACCGTCACCGCTGCAATCGTGCCCTCGATCTGGCCTTCGACCATGACGGTATGGGCCCGAACGTTGCCTGTGATTTTGCCGTCTTTGGTCAGCACGAGTGTTTCTGCGGTCAAATCGCCGACGATCGTTCCACCGAACTCGACGATCCCGTCGCTGCTCCAATCCCCTTTGATGGTAATGCCTTCGTGAAGGACTGAGCGGCGCTTGTCGGTGAGGCTGCCCTCCCGATAGGGGGCTTCGTAAGACTTGGCGGTTTCTTCTTTTGCTTTTGCAAACATTGGCAAGGCCATTTCTGTGCGGAGTTTTGGCCAGTTGGTTGCAAATGGCGAACGGGTCAAGCCTGTTGGGGCGATCATATACGAAAGGGACAGAACATGGCACGAGCCCAAGGGGCGCGGGCGCAGATGGCGCTTGCGTTCGAAACGAGTTATGGCACGCCGCCTGTGAGCGGCTACACCAAGATGCCCTTTGCGAGCACGACGCTGGGAGCCGAACAACCGCTGCAGACCTCGGAACTGCTGGGCTACGGCCGCGATCCACAGGCCCCGATCAAGGATGCGGTGACGGCGGATGGCGATGTGGTCGTGCCGATCGATGCCGAGGCGTTCGGCTTCTGGTTGAAGGCGACCTTTGGCGCGCCCACCACAACGGGTACTGATGCGCCCTATAGCCACGAGTTCCGCTCCGGAAACTGGTCCCTGCCCAGCTTCTCAGTCGAGACCGGGATGCCAGAGGTGCCGCGCTATGCGACGTATTCGGGCTGCATGGTGGACAGCCTGAACTGGCAGATGGCACGATCCGGGCTTCTTACGGCAACGGCCAGCATCGTGGCGCAGGGCGAGGCCATTGCCCCGAGCTCCGCGGCAGGCACGCCAGCCACGATTGCGCTGAAGCGCTTCGGCCACTTCAACGGGTCAATCACGCGGAACGGGGCCAACATCGGGAACGTGGTCTCGGCTGACCTGACCTATGCCAACAACCTCGACCGCATCGAGACGATCCGAGCAGACGGCAAGATCGATGGTGCGGATCCGTCTATAGCGGCTCTGACCGGCAATGTCGTCGTGCGGTTCGCGGACCAGACACTGGTGCAACAGGCGATCAACGGCGATTCTTGTGAACTTGAGTTCTCCTACACACTCGCAACCGGCGAGAGCCTGACCGTCACAGCCCATGCCGTCTATCTGCCGCGCCCCCGGATCGAAATCTCTGGCCCGCAGGGCGTGCAGGCGACCTTCGACTGGCAGGCTGCCAGCGATCCCGTGGCGGGCCGGATGTGTACGGTGACCCTTATCAACGACCGCGAGGTGTACTGACCATGCTGCGCCTGACCCTTTCCACTGAGCCCCGCTGGCTCGACCTCGGCCATGGTGTCCGCCTGCTGGTGGAGCCGCTGACCACCGCGATCATGTTGGCCGCGCGCAGCGATCCGGCGATCCTAGCTGCGACTGCTGCAACAGAAAACGATGCGGCTCAATCCAATGACGACCTCGCGCGTATCGTCGCCAAGGCCGTTGCCCGGATCGTCGTAAAGGACTGGGACGGCGTTGGCGATGAAGACGACAAGCCGTTGTCGCTGACCCCAGAAGGCCTCGACGCGCTTCTCGAACTCTGGCCGATCTTCGAGGCCTTCCAGACCCGCTACATCGCTGGCGCGCTCATTCTGGATGCAGAAAAAAACGCCTGACCGCTCTCGCCGACTGGGAGTTCGGCGGGGGCGGTGAGTACTGCGCCGCATGCCCATCTGCTTGCGGGGAATGCCCGCGCATACTCCATCAACCCATGACCCTCGATGGCTGGCAGGTCTGGGATCTGGTCCAGCGCCTCGGCGGACAGGTGCGCGTCGTGGGTGGCATGAGCGGCGGCGCTGTCCTCGGCTGGGACATGGGCGCGGCCCTGCAACTCGGCGCAGCCCTCGGGCTCTCGCCCCTCATCATCGCGGAACTCCTGCCGCCCATCGAGGCGGTGATGGTGCGCAAGACAAACGAAGAGATCGAACACCGACATGGCTGAGAAAAAGGTATCCGTCCGCCTCTCTGCGACTGGTGGGCGCCAGGTGCGTGCCGAACTCGAGGGTGTTGGCGAGGCGGGTAGCCGCGGCTTGGGGCGTCTCTCGCGCGAGATGGAACAAGCCAATGCCCGCATGGCGGCCTTCGCGCGCCGGGCTCGGATCGCGGCCACTGCTGCGGCCACGGCCCTTGCTGCTGCCGTCGTCTCGATGACCCGCTCGACCGTTGCGGCAGCCAACGAGATCGGCCAACTCTCCCAGGTCGCCAATGCCAATCCAGAGTTGTTCCAGCGCTGGTCGGCGGCCTCGGCCACGGTGGGGATCGAGCAAGAGAAGCTGGCCGACATCCTGAAGGACGTGAACGACCGCGTGGGAGATTTCCTACAGACGGGCGGCGGTCCGATGGCGGATTTCTTCGAGAATATCGCGCCACGCGTGGGCGTGACGGCAGACCAGTTTGCGCGGCTTTCGGGGCCGGAAGCGCTGCAACTCTATGTCGACAGCCTCGAGCGCGCGGGCGTCAGCCAACAGGAGATGACCTTCTATCTCGAGGCTATGGCCTCGGATGCGACGCGGCTGATCCCGCTTTTGCAAAATGGCGGCGCAGAGATGACCCGGCTCGGGACGCAGGCGCAGGCCCTTGGGGCGGTGCTCGATGCAGATGCCATCGCCGCCATGCGCCGGTCGGAACTGGCGCTGGTCAGCATCGGTCAGGTCTTCACCGGCGTACGCAACCGTATCGCAGTCGCACTGGCGCCCACGCTTGAGGCGGCGGCGAACGCCTTCGTGGCGCTGGCATCCAGCACCAGCCCGATTGCCCAAGCCTTCGATGCTGTGCTGGCCAATCTTGGCCGGCTGGCCATCTACGCCGGGACCTTCGCCACCTTCCTCGCCGGACGCTGGGTGGCCACTATGGCGGCCGCGGCACTCTCTGTCCGAGGTTTGGCCACCACGCTCGTTGTGCTGAAAGGCGCCCTGATCCGCACCGGGATCGGCGCCCTGATCGTCGGCGCGGGCGAACTGGTCTACGGGTTCAAGCGTCTGGCGTCTGGCGCAGGCGGCTTCGGCGCGGCCATGGGCCTCTTGAAGGACGTGGTGGTCGAGGTCTGGGGCCGGATCAAGATGGGGGCATCAAGCGCTGGGGCTGCCGCCACCGCAATGTTCTACGATCTGAAAGCTGATGCCGCTTCTGGCATGGCCGGAGCCATCGAGAGTGTCGTCGACTTCGGCAACACCACCGCCAACACGTTTGAGGGCGCGCTTCTCGCCGTGCGCGAGATCTGGTCACGCCTGCCCGCCGTGATCGGGGATCTGGTCTTCTCGGCTGCAAACCGCATGCTCGACGGGATCGAAGCCATGCTGAATGGCGCAATCCGCAGGATCGACGCCTTCACGGGCCGCATTCGCGATGCGCTGGCGGCGGTCGGCATCGAGACCAGTTTTGGCGAGATTGGTGAACTCAGCCTCGGAGATATCCCGAACCCGTTCGCCGGGGCCTCGGCGGAGGCCGGAACCGCGGCAGCGGATGCGTTCCGGCGGGCCTTCGAAGATAACCCGCTCACGGCACCCGAGCTCGGCCTCGATGCGATCGCTGCCGATGCGCTGGCAACAGCCAACACCTACCGCCAGGCGGCGACCGATCTCGCCAATGGCGCGACGGCCCCGCTCACCTCCTGGGGCGCGCTGCGCGATGCCGTGGCGGGCACCGGCGAAGACGGCGCGGCGGCCCTCGACGAGGCGACGGCCTCGGCCGATCGGCTGAGGGAGGCCATGGAACGAGCGGGCGAGGCGGCAGGCGGCGGGGGCGGAGCGCGCGCTGGGGCCGCGGAGCGGATCGTCACCGGCTGGCGCGCCGTCTCCGAGGCCCTGAATTCTTATGCCACCGACGCGCTCGACTGGGGCAAGGGGCTGGGCGAGACCCTGACCCAGGCCTTCTCGGGAGCCGAGAGCGCCTTCCGCAGCTTCGTTGAGACCGGCAAGCTCGACTTCAAGGGACTGGTGCGTTCGATCCTTGCCGACCTCGCCGTGCTAGCTTTCCGCCGTGCGGTGCTGGGCCCCCTCGCCACTGCGCTGGCGGGCGTCTTCGGCGGGGGTGGCACGATCGCGGCGGCCGTTTCGCATGCCGGCGGCATGGTCGGGATCTCCGGCCATACGCGGTCTGTACCCGCAGCGGTTTTTGCCGGTGCGCCGCGCATGCATACTGGGGGCTGGGCAGGCCTTCGTCCTGACGAGGTGCCCACGATCTTGCAGCGGGGCGAGCGGGTCCTGTCGCGCGCGGAGGTCGCGCGTGGTATGGGGGGCAGCATCCCCGTTGCGGTCCACCTCAATGTCGATGCCAGGGGCGCGCAGATGGGCGTGGCCGAGCAGCTGGCCACCGTACTGCGCAATGCCCAGCCGGAGCTTGAGCGGATGGCTGTATCGGCAGTTGGCACGGCCATGCGCCGGGGGCGTCTGGCATGAGCGTGATTGTGGAACTGCCCCGCACTTGGGTCGCAAGTCTGGAGCGCCGGCTGGTGACAGCCACAAGCCAGACCCCGTCCCCCTTCACAGGCAGCACCGAGGTCCAAGACTGGGGCGGCGAATGGTGGGAATACGACATCGCGTTCGCCGCTCAATCCGGGCCTCTTGCCCGCTCAGCCTCGGCCGCGCTGACAGCATTGGGATCGGGGCGCGGCCTGCTCCTCTTTGCGGACCCCTCGATCCTGCCAAAGGCTTTGACCCAGACCATTACGCTGCAGCTTGCCGTGTCAGGCGGCAATCTCTTGCAGACCGAAGGCTGGCCACCGGGCTTGCCGGCGGTCCTCTCTGGGGACTTCCTCTCGATTGGCTTAGGGCGCGACACGCGGTTGCATCAGGTCGGCTTTGATGTGGTGGCCAATGCCAGCGGTCAGGCGGCCCTCACCATCTTCCCGGCCATCCGCCAGAGCCTGCCTGCTGGCACAGTCTTGGAGGTGAACCAGCCGAAGGTGCTGCTGCGCCCCACCAGTTCTGTTCCCACCCGCATCGAGCGCGTGGCCCGCCACCAGTTTACCATGTCAGCACGGGAGGCGATTTGATGAGCCGCGACCTGACCCTTGCTGTAGCGGATGCGCTTGCAGAGCAAGATCTGCGACCCGCGATCTTGTTCGAAGGGGCCTTCCCCTCGGGCATGGTGCGGATCTGGACAGGCGTGGGTCCTGTTGAATGGGACGATAAGGTGTGGACCGGTGTCGGCGTCCTGCTAGGGCTTGGCGCGTTGGAAGAGACCTCCGATGTGGTGGCTGCTGGCACCACGGTCTCGCTCTCGGGCGTGCCGCTTGATCTCATCAGCCTTGCGATCGACGCGGCGCAGCAGGGAAGCCCCGGCCGCATCTGGCTCGCGCTTCTGACCGAGGACCGCCAGATCATTGCTGATCCGGTGCAGGCCTTCTCGGGCAGGCTTGATGTGCCGGAGATCCAGGAGGATGCGCAAAGCTGCACGATCTCCATCTCCTATGAGAGCCGCCTCATCGATCTGAACGTGCCGCGCGCTTGGCGCTATACCCATGAAAGCCAGCAGGTGCTCTTCCCCGGTGATCTGGGCTTTGTCCATGTCACCGCCATCCAGGACCGCGAAATCACCTGGGGGCGTGGATGACATCCATGACCCGCATCTCCCATTGGGAACAGGTCTTCGCGGCCGCCATCATAGAGGCTAGAACGCGCCCGTTTGCTTGGGGCAGCCACGACTGCGCCACCTGGGCTTTTGATCTGCGCCGGGATTTAACGGGCGGCCCAGACCATGCCGCACTTTGGCGGGGACGGTATCGGACGCCTGGCGGCTGCCAGCGGGTCCTGCGCCGGCTGGGCTGGAAGACGCTTGAAGAGGGCGGGCTTGCGCTCTTGGGCGAGCCCTTGGCTGATCCACGCCTCGCCCAACGCGGCGATCTGGTTTTGCGCGGGAAGCCAGAGGCCTTTGGTGTCTGCATCGGCGCGCGCGCCGGGTTTGTGTCGCCCGAGGGGTTAGTGACCCTGCCGCTCTCTTCCTGCCGTCTCGCCTGGAGAACCTGATCCATGCCGCCTGTCATCTTGGGTGCCGTCGCGCTTGGCGGTGCGGCCATTGCGGCTGGTGGAGTGGCCGCTGCCTTTGCAGCCGGTGGGCTGATTGGCTTTGCCGCGAACTTCGGTGCCTCGATGCTGCTCTCCGGGGCGGCGCAATCGATGATGCCGAAACCCTCGATGGGCCAGATCGAGTTGCAGGCCCGGACCGTGACGGTGCGCGAGCCGGTCATGCCGCGCCAGATGGTTTATGGGAGGACGCGCAAGGGGGGCGTGATCACCTTCCTGCATTCCACCGGCGAGAAGGACAAAGACCTCCACCTTGTGGTGGTGCTCGCCGCACACCGCGTGAAGTCGATTGGCGCGATCTACTTCGAGGGCGAGATGGCCCTCGATGTCAACGGAACGCCCCAAGGCCGATGGGCTGGCAAACTCGCTGTCGAGAAGCGGCTCGGACGCGATGACCAAACTGCATTCGCGAGCCTTATCACAGCCGCACCAGAACTCTGGACGGCAGCCCACAGATTGGCTGGCTGTGCCGCCATCTATCTGCGGCTCACCTATGATCGGGATGCCTTCCCCGGCGGCATCCCTAACATCACTGTCGATATGGAAGGCAAGGACGACATCCTTGACCCACGTACAGGCGTGCGCGGCTATAGCGAAAACGCAGCACTCTGCGTGGCCGATTACATGGCCGAGCCCGCCTATGGGATCGGGGCCGCGATCGGGGCGGGTGACGGGGTCGAGACCGACAGCCTGATCGAGGCTGCGAATATCTGCGATGAGCGCGTTCCCTTGGCAGGCGGTGGCACTGAACCGCGTTACAGCTGCAATGGCGTCGTCTCGCTCTCGGAGACGCCGAAGACCATCATCGAGGCCATGCTGACGGCGATGGCCGGGCGCTGCATCTGGCAGGCGGGGCAATGGCGGATGCGGGCGGGCGCCTACCGGGTGCCGATGAGCACGCTCACGGAAGATGATCTGCGCGAAGGCGGTCTGACGCTCACCACGCGGCAGAGCCGGGCGTCCAACTTCAACGCGGTGCGCGGCCAGTTCGTGAGCCCGGAGAACAACTGGCAGCCGGACGACTTCCCGGCCTATGCCAGTGAGGTCTATCGGGCCGAGGATGGCGGCGAGCGGGTCTGGCGGGATATCTCGCTGCCGTTTACGATCTCGGCCCCCATGGCACAGCGGCTTGCGAAGATCGAGCTCGAGCGGGCCCGGCGGCAGATGCAGGTGAAACTCTCGGGCAAGCTGAAGGCGTGGCGGGTAGCGGCCGGCGAGACGACACGGCTGCGTTACGACCGCTGGGGCTTTGGCGGCGCGGACCTGCCCGAGGGCAAGCCCTTCGAGGTTGAAGCCATGCGACTGGACCTGAGCCAGCTCGGGTCGGGCCCGCGGCTGGCCCCCGAGATCTTGCTGCGCGAGACCTCGCCGCTGATCTATGCTTGGGATGCTTCCGAGGAGCGGATCTATGCGGCCGCCCCGCGCACCACACTGCCCTCGGCCTTCGACATCGCGCCCCCGGGCGCGCCGCAAGGCGAGGAGGAGCTTTACGTCACGCGGGACGGCTCGGCGGTGAAGGTGCTGTTGCGCATCGGCTGGGAAGCGGCCCCTTCGGGCTTTGTCGACACCTATCAGGTGGAGACCCGGCGTGAAGCGGAAGCCTGGATGGACCGGGGCCGGACTTCGGGGACGGTGCTGGAACTGCGCGACATCCGCCCCGGGCAATGGGCGTTCCGGGTGAAGGCCATCTCGGTGCTCGGGGTCTCCTCGGCCTGGCGGGAGGGCGCGCGCGAGGTGGTGGGGCTGACGGCGCCGCCTGCGGCGCTCGCGGGGCTGACGATCCAATCCGCGGGCGGGCTTGCCATCTTGAAATGGCAGCGTGCGACCGATGTGGATGTGCGTGTGGGCGGCAATATCGTGATCCGTCACAGCAAGGAAGCGGCGGCGAGCTGGGCCAATTCCACGCTGATGGACCGGGTCTCGGGGGGCGAGGCGATCGCGGTGGTGCCGCTCAAGCCCGGAACCTACTTGCTCCGGGCCGAGGATAGCGAGGGGCGGATTGGCCCGGTGAGCACGGTCACGACCAAGGGCGTGCAGATCCTGAGCTTTGCGCAGCTGAACACGCTTGCGGCCGAGCCGGCCTTTGCCGGCGAAAAAACGCATCTCGTGGCGAGCGGGGGCACGCTCAAGCTTGCAAGCGCGCTGGATGCGCGCGGCCGGCCGCAGGTGCTCTCGCAAGAGGGGCTCTATACCTTCCCGGGGCGGCTCGACTTCGGCGCGTTGAGGCGCGTGCGGCTGCGCTCGGACATTCTCGTGGGGGCCGCGGCGCTCTCGGATTACATCGACGATCGGATGACGCCGATCGATGCCTGGGCCGACTTCGACGGCTCGGAAGGGGCGGATATCGATGTGGTCCTCGAGGTCCGGGAAACCGATGACGACCCGGCCACGGCGAGCCCGGCCTGGGGGCCCTGGGGGCGGATCGACAACAGCGAAATCGAGGCGCGGGCGGTCGAGGCGCGGGCCTGGCTGAGGACGCAGGATCCGGCCTTCACGCCGATCGTCTCCGAATTGCGGCTCGTGGCAGAAGAGGTGGTGTGATGGCGCAAGCGCCCGGCTTTGTGATCCTGAACGACAATGGCGCGGCGGTGCGCGCGCAGATCAACCAGGTTTTTGCGGCCCTGGCCTCGACCAGCATCGGCGGCGCCGAGCCCCCGGCGACGATGCCGGGCATGCTCTGGCTCGACACCAGCACTACGCCACCCACGCTGCGCATCCGGGATCTCTCCGACAGCCGCTTCGACGCGCTGCTCGATGGCGGGGAATATTAGGATGGGGACCGCGTCTTGGCGCTCTTGTAGACGTCGCCGCGCTCACGCTTTCCGACGGCCACGACCGTCACCGTGATCGTGCTGTCTTCCACGCGGTAGACGAGCCGATAGCCGGCACTGCGCAGTTTGATCTTGTAGTGATCTGGCATGCCGTGCAGGGCATCGGAGGGTATATGGGGATGGACGAGCCGCTCGCGAAGCTTCTTCTTGAACTGCCCTTTCAAGGTGGCACCGAGCTTGTGCCATTCCTTCAAGGCAGAGGGCAGGAATTTGAGCTCATAGCTCATCCAGGCTGACCCGGACCGGTTCTTCCTCAGCACGTCGGCGGATGAGCTCGGCCAGGTCCAGATCGTCGAGATGCTCCATCATCGCCTCGTAGCGCGCGGCAGGCACCATATAGGCCATGACGCGGTTGTGGTTGAGCACTGCAACGGACTCGCCGGCCGCCTGCGCCATCACCTGGGACGGGTTCTTTTTGAGGTCCGAGACGCTGACGGCGACGTTGGCTTCAATGCGCTGCATGGGTCCTCCAATTAGGTCGAAATACAGGTCATAATATAGGCCAAAGTTGTAAATGCGCAAGTCCGCTTGCCCATAACTCCGAGGGAGGCGCCCATGACTGAGCCGGGCTTTTTAGAAACCTTGAACAGCTTGTTTGGCGGGGCGGTGACGACCCTGATCGGCGCCTTCACGGGACGGCTGATGTATCACTCGGGCGAGGTCAAGCTCGGCAAGCGCCGCTTTTTTGGCAAGGAGCTCTTGTGGGAGATCCCGGTTGCCATTGGCATGGCGATTATTGGCGAAGGGATTGCGCGGTATTTGGAGCTTGGCCAGCCGGTGAGCACGGGGCTTGTGGCGATGCTGGCCTATCTGGGCCCGCGGGGCGCGGAAGCTCTGCTGACGGCCTGGCTTTGCCGCAAGAAGTGAGCCGCACCGCAAGCTGCTGAACACAACCACGAACACACACATCCAGCGCTGCTCTTCGGGGCGGCGCTTTCCATTTGCAGGAGAGAGCATCATGACCCCCTTTGAGATTGCCCGGGGCTATATCGGCACGACCGAGGGTCCGGGGCCCGCGAACAACCCGATTATCATGGAGATGTATGGCTCGGTCGGCCATGACTGGGTGGAGCATGACTCTGTGGCCTGGTGCGCGGCTTTTGTGGGGCATTGTCTGGAGAAGGCCGGCATTCGCTCGACGCGCAAGCTCACCGCGCGGTCCTATCTCGACTGGGGTGTGCCGGTGGAGATCGCCGAGGCTCAGCCCGGCGATATCGGGGTGATCCCGCGGGGGACCTCGAGCTGGCAGGGGCATGTGTTCTTCATCGATCGCATTGAGGGGGCTTGGGTCTGGGGCCTCGGTGGCAATCAGTCTGATGCGGTGAATGTGAAGCGCTATCCCGTCTCGAAGCTCCTCGGTGTGCGGCGGGCGGGGCATGTCGCGGCGTCGGCAACCTTGAGCGTGCGTGAGGTCCAGACGCGTCTGAAGGCGCTTGGCTATCACGAGGTTGGCAATATCGACGGGGTGATCGGGCCACGCACGCGGGCGGCCATCCTCGCGTTCCGCGATGACACCGATCTTGCACGGGTCCCGATTATCGATGTGGCGCTGAGCGATGCGCTGGAGCGGGCAGCCCCGCGGGCGGTGGCGCTGGAGCGGGCTGCAGGCGTCCCGGCCGAAAGCCGGATCGTGACCGCCGCCAATGCCCAGATCGGGCTTGGCGCGATCGGTGCCGCGGGCAGTGTGGTCTCGCAGATCGCCCCAGCCATCACCGAGGCCGAGGGCGCGCGGGATCTGGCCGAGCGCTTCGCAGGTCTGGTCGGCCTCGAGGAGGCCCTCTCCATCGTCTTGCCGTGGTTGGCGGCGGCCGTGTTCCTCGGTGTGATTGTCTACGCCGTGAAGGCACGGGCGGCCCGGATCGAGGACCACCGCACCGGGAAAACCCCGTGATGTGGCGTCTCGACACGCGCTGCCTGCGCCTTGCCGAAGGGAGCCCGGAATGATCACCAGCCTCTTCGCTGGCCTTGGTCGTCGCCTCGCTCTCTGGGGCGCGCTGGCCTGTGCCTTCGCGATCACCGTCTGGGTCCTGATCCGCCGCGGGCGCCTTGAGGCCGAGGCGACACTCGCGATCCGGCGGGCTGAGGCCCGCATCCGGGCGCTGCAAACTTCAAAGGACATCCGCCATGACGTTCAGACCACTGACCGCGCTGAGCTTGACCGTCGCGCTGACCGCTGGATGCGGGATTGATCCATGGGGCTTGCGCGACGACTGCGATTGGGCCGAGCCGATCCGCCCATCGCGCAGGGATGTTCTGACCGAAGACACCCGCGCGCAGATCGTAGCCCATAACGAGATCGGGGAGCGACTATGCGGGTGGCAGCCATGAGCATGACCCATGTCCAGGAAGGCCCGGTCATCCTGATCGGCTACGCGTACCGTCTGCAGCTCGAGGCGGAGGCGGATCTCTTTCCGGAGGCTGCCACCTTCACCGGGCAAGTGCGGCGCAGGGTCGAGGACAGCCTCGTCCTCGCCACCCTGTCCACCGCGAATGGCGGCATCTTGCGCCTCACTGCACGCAGGCTCGAGATCGTGCTGGACCCCACGGTGACGGCCGAGCTGAGCGTCGGCAGCGTCGTGCTCGATCTTGTGCGGACCGATCTCGATCCAGACCGGCATCTGGGCCTCCTCCTCGAGATCCCCGTGGCCCTGCCGGTGACACGGCCTCCCGAGACGGGCGAGACCTGAGCCATGCCGACAGCGCGCGCGTTGCGCTCCCTCACGGGTCCGATCCGCATTGCGGTGACGCAGGAAGCCCCCGTCGCGCTCCGCATTGCCGCAGCACCGCTGCGCATCCGGCTGCTCGGCACGCCAGGGCCACCGGGGCCTGAAGGCCCGCCCGGCGACAAGGGTGATCAGGGCCTGCCTGGCGTCACCGTTCTTCCCACCGACACGCCCATCAATGGAGGCTTCTTCTGATGGCCAACACGATCCAGCTCAAGCGCCGCCTAGCCGGCAATCCTGGAGCGCCCGCCGCGCTCAAATCCGGCGAGCTCGCCCATAACGAAGTCGATGACACGCTCTATGTCGGCAAGGGCGATGATGGCGCGGGCGCGGCTACGGCCATCGTGCCGCTGGCGGGCCGAGGGGCCTTCGCCGATCTGACCAGCCCCCAGACCATTGCCGGCGCCAAGACCTTCTCGATTGTCCCGAAGTCTGCGCAGGATGCATCAAGCAGCACCGACCTTGTGCGCAAGTCGCAGTTAGATGCGGGGCTCGCCGGAAAGGCGGCCACAAGCCACACACATGCAATCTCGGAGGTAAGCGGGCTGCAAGGCGCGCTCGACGGCAAGGCTTCGACATCGCATAGCCATGCCATCGCCGATGTGACGGGCCTGCAGACCGCGCTGAACGGCAAGGCGCCGCTGGCCTCGCCAGGCTTCACGGGGACACCAACGGCGCCAACCGCGGCAGGGGGCACGAACACGACCCAGCTGGCCACCACCGCCTTCGTGCAGAGCGCCCTTACCGGGCTCGGCGCGGGCGACATGGCCAAGTCGACCTATGACAGTGACAATGACGGCAAGGTCGATGCGGCAGAGGTGGCTGACAGCGTGCCCTGGACCGGGATCACGGGTAAACCTTCGAGCTTCACACCCGCAACCCATAGCCACACGATCGCGCAGGTGACGGGGTTGCAGGCCGGGCTTGATGCGAAGGCAGCGCTTGCCTCGCCCGCACTGACCGGCACGCCGAGCGCGCCTACGGCAAGCGTAGGGACGAACACGACGCAGATCGCGAGCACCGCCTTCGTGCAGGCGGCGATCGCCGCGCTGGTTGATGCCGCTCCGGGCGCGCTTGACACGCTCAATGAGCTGGCCGCGGCCTTGGGCGATGATCCGAACTTTGCCAGCACCGTGACCAATGGGCTGGCGAGCAAACTGGCGGCGGCTTCGAACCTCGCGGATCTGCCAAACAAGGCCACGGCGCGGGGCAACCTTGGGCTGGGGTCGGTCGCGCTCCAGAACGCCAACAACGTGGCGATCACCGGCGGCAGCATCACCGGCGTGGCGCTCGACGGCGGCACGTTCTGATCGGGTGCTCGTCCGACAGGGCGCCCTCACGTCTTATCCCGCAATCGCCTCAGATGAGGCCAGCAAGGAGACGGCCAGATGGCCAGTATCATCCGTATGAAACGCTCCTCGGTCGCCGCCAAGGTGCCGACCACGGCTCAACTTGATCTCGGCGAGCTCGCCGTCAACACCCGCGACGGAAAGCTCTTCCTCAAGCGCGCCGATGGCAGTGAAGAGATCGTGGAGGTCGGCGCGCGTTGGGGCGCCTTCACCGCGCATGCCGCCGGCAATACCCTGACCTTCCGCTACAACGGCACCGACATCCTGGCGCTCGACGCCTCCGGCAACCTCACCGTGCTGGGCGATGTCACGGCCTTCGGGAGCCCGTGAGCCATGGTATTGCCGCTCACAGGCCCCCTGTCGCTGAGTCAGGTGAACACCGAGCTGGGCCGCGCGGCCGGCACCACCATATCGCTTGGCGAGGCAGAGGTGCGGGCGCTGGCCGGGGTCGCATCCGGCCCAATCAGCAAAGCCAGTTTGCGCGGCAAGGCGGCCCAGTTCACCCATATGATCACGGCCCATCAGCTGCATTTGAACCTGCGCAGCTATCTCCTCGGCGTTGGCTGGGACGGCACCAGCAAGGTCGAGGTGACGGTCGCCTCAGGCATCTACATTTGGTCGGACAACACCTCGATCCCGGCGCTCGACATGGGCGGGGCCTTCCCTGGCGGGCTCACGCTCATCAATCGCGGCTTCATCATGGGGCGCGGTGGGGATGGTGGTTATCTGCAGGCAGACCGAACGACTTATGTCGCGCCGACGGCGGGCGGGCCTGCGATTGTGCTCACTGGCCCAATCTCAATTGACAACTCAGCCGGGCATATTGGCGGCGGAGGCGGCGGCGGCGCGGGCTCTACGGGGGCGCCGTTCAACATAATGATGGAAGAAGCCTACTGCCCGGGCGGCGGTGGGGCTGGCGGCGGGCGCGGCGGTCCGATGGTCTATGGCGACACGGATGGCACTGTGCTGGGCAGCTTTGGCGCGGGCGGGGCCATTGGCCAGATCGGGGCTGTCGCCACGGATGCGAATAGCTGGGCTGGGCAAACCATCGCGGCGCATGGCGGCGCGGGTGGGGCCAGCGGCGCGGGCGCCATCGCCGGGGGCGGATTATAGGAGGTGGAGGAATGGGCAGTGGCGGCGGCGGTGGTCCGCAACAAATTGGGGGCATATCTGGGCAGGGTGGTGGTCGCATTCTCCCCGGTGCCGCGAGCGGTATTGGTGAGCTGATCACCAAATTGCCTCGAGGGGAGGTCACCTCCAGTGTGTCGGCAGCGCATCCTGACAGGCGGCCGGTGCCGCCTTACGGCTCACAATTGGACACGGTCTTTGCCGCCCCGGGCGGCGGGCCCGGTCAGCCGGGTCAAGGCGATGCGTTTGTCGTTTATGCATTAGTGAACACGAATGATGGCACGACAGCGCCTGTGACCCCAAAATCCGGCGGAGGCGGTGGCTGGGGCGCGTCCGGCGGTGCGGGCAGGCAGTTCACGCCAGATGTTCAAAGTGGCAATCCCGGTGCGGCCGGGGGCAAGGCCATCGCAACCCATGGGCATCCGGTCACCTGGCTGGGTGGGTCCAGCCGCGCTTATGGAGCCATCGGATGAAAACCTCCCTGCAGTTCTTCAAGGACATGGGCGTCTGCGACGGCGCCTATGCCTTCCTCGAGGCCTGGTTCACGGCCAACGGCCTCGAGACCTACGACTATCTCGCCGGCCACGCGCTGCTCGAAAGCCTACCCGAATTCCATGCCGCCGCCGCTGACGGCGGCCCCGGCCACGACACGGTCGCAGGCTGGTTGCAATGGGCGCACGACCTGCGCACCCGGCCCGAGGCAATCATGTACTTCGGCGATCACATCGATGAGACCCTGTTCCGGACCCATGACGGTCATCTCCACGAAAGTCTCGCGGCCGCCCAGGATCATCGCCGCCGCGTCTTTGCCGAGTCGCGCCGCGATCACGCCGCGGCCCGTGTGATCAACGGGGTGCGCCTTGGCGAACACGGCGCCGAAACCTGGCAGCGCGTCAATCCCGCCTCCGATGAGCTCAGCGGCTATGACGCCTTCGTCTGGCACGATAGCACCACAGGCCTGAACCATCGCACCGAAAGCCTCGATGACGCCATCGCCTACGATGCCGAACAGGCTGAAGTGCTCCAGCGCATCGATGCCGCAGAAGCCGCGGCCGGCATCCAACGCAGGATCACCGATGAAAGCGGGGCGTTTGGCGTGTGGGTGGAAGTCGGTAAAGGCAGTTCAACGCCGGACTATGGAGGAGGGGACTCTCCGGCTTCGTGATTGCGATGAAAT